>CBFGMW010000057.1:0-9852 GCA_965649925.1 uncultured Fluviicola sp. | reverse complement strand
CAATAAATGCGAAAAGTAATGGTCCGAGCGCGGTGCCGCTATTTCCTCCTAGCTGAAAAATAGCCTGGGCAAAACTCCTTCTTCCTCCCGAGGCAGAATAGGCAACACGCGAAGCTTCCGGGTGAAAAACCGAAGATCCTAATCCAATCATACAAGCGGCAAGAATAATGGTTGCGAAACTACCCGCAAAACTCAGCAAGATGATTCCGGAAATGGAAAATATCATCCCGAAACTGAAGGAAAAGGGTTGAGGATATCTGTCGGTTATAGTTCCGACAACAGGTTGTAAAAGCGATGAAGTAATCTGAAAAGCAAACGTAATTAACCCGATTTCTCCGAATGTTAGTCCGTTTTCTTCTTTGAGCAGTGGATACATCGGAGCCAAAGTAGCCTGAATCAGATCATTGAGTAAATGACCAAATGAAACGGCAAACAAAATTGGGAAAACAGTTTTCGACGATGCGTATTTTGTGCTTTCAGACATGAGACAAAAGTACCCACAAAAGTTAGTCTGACATTAATTGATCGAGGAATTTTTCTGCTTGGTTATTAGCCAGATTTTTCAAATAAGCTGTACCCACAATTACTCCGTGGCAAGTTTCAAAAGCGCTTTTCCGTTTTTCTGCCGAATCAATTCCAAATCCCAGAAATAAAGGTGTTTTTCCACACAACTGCCTGATTTCCGCATAACGTGTTTTCAGATACGAATTCATTTCAAAAGTGTTGCCGGTTATGCTGTTCTGACTTACAAGGTAAACAAAACTGTTCTCACATTGTTTTGCAATCGATATAATTCGTTCGTTGGTGGTTTTTGGTGTTATCAGAAAGCAAAGCTGAACCTTATATTTCACGAATATTTTCTCATAACGGTTTTTATATAATTCGAATGACAAATCGGGTAAGATCAGAGCTTTTATTTCCAGGTCGTCGCATGTTTTAAGGAACTTTTCAAATCCGAACTGCATTACCGGATTCGAATAGCCCATTAACACCAAAGGAACTTTCACTTGTGGTTTTATTCTTCTTAGTTGATTGAATAATTCCGTAATCGACATACCATTAGCTATTGCCTTCGCGCTCGATTCCTGAATGGTTGGTCCGTCGGCTAACGGATCTGAAAAGGGAATCCCGATTTCAATGAAATCCACTCCTCTGTTTTGCAGGAAATCTATTTGTGTTTCGAGTGAATTCAACCCGGGAAAACCAGCTGTAATGAATATGCTTGTTTGTTTATGTTTTTTTTGAAACGGATTCATATTACAAATCTTTAAATGCTTCCTGATAGGTATTCATATCTTTGTCGCCCCGACCAGATAAATTAATTACAACAACCTGGTCTTTTGGAAAATTACAGTATTCCAGAGCTGCAATGGCATGGGCACTTTCCAACGCAGGAATAATTCCTTCTGTTCTGGAAAGCAGAAGAGATGCATCTAATGCTTCCTGGTCTTCAATCGTAATAACTTTTGTTCTTCCGGCTTTGATCGTATGTGCATGTAAAGGTCCAATTCCCGGATAATCTAATCCTGCGGAAATAGAATGTGGTTCTGTCACTTGTCCGTCCGAATCCTGCATAAGTAAGGTTAAACTTCCGTGTAAAATTCCCGGGGTTCCCAGAATGCTGGATGCGGCAGTTTTACCGGAATTGATTCCTTCACCAGCTGCTTCTACTGCAATTAGTTCCACATTTTCATTGTCGTAGAAATGATAAAAAGCGCCGGCAGCATTACTTCCTCCGCCAACGCATGCAATTACGGTGTCCGGATTTTCTTTTCCGGTTTTTTCGTTCAGTTGCAATTTGATTTCTTCTGAAATTACCGATTGAAAACGCGCTACCAACGCCGGATAAGGATGAGGCCCAACTACACTTCCAATGAGATAGTAGGAATTCGGAAAATTGATCCAATGCCGGATTGCCTCGTTTGTTGCATCTTTCAATGTTTTACTTCCGGATACTGCCGGACAAACCTCGGCACCAAGCATTTTCATTCGCTGAACGTTGGGTGCTTGTCGTGCAATGTCTTTTTCACCCATGTAAACAATGCAATTCAAGCCCATAAGTGCACAAACAGTTGCTGTTGCCACGCCATGCTGACCGGCTCCTGTTTCAGCAATAATGTCGGTTTTCCCCATTTTTTTCGCGAGCAGAATCTGGCCAATTGTGTTGTTTATCTTGTGGGCCCCTGTATGACAGAGATCTTCGCGTTTGAGGTAAATATGGAAATGATATTTTGCCGAAAGGCGTTCTGCGTAATAGAGCGGAGTGGGTCTTCCGACAAAGTCTTTTAGTAAAGCTTTGTACTCGGAAACGAATTCTGGTGTAAACGAAAATTTTTCATAAGCTGCGTTTAGTTCTTCAACGGCGGGGCGCAATAATTCAGGAATGTAAGCTCCGCCAAATTCTCCGTAGAATCCCAATTCGTCGGTTTGTAGATATGATTGTTTCATGCTATTGCTTTGATAAAGTGTTGAAGTTGTGATACATTTTTGTCTTTCGGATTTCGTTCAAAACGGCTGTTCAAATCGAATCCCGCCAATTTTTCATGCTGAAACGTTTCAATTTCCTGCACTGAATCAAGTCCAATTCCGCCACTTAGGAAAAACGGTGTTTCTCCCTTGTAATGTTCTAAAATTGTCCAGCTGAACGAATTTCCGGAGCCGCCATAATCCGTTGTTTTTGTATCAAACAGAAAATAGTCAACTAATCCTTCGAATTGTTGGGTTTGCTTCAGGTCATCAGCAGTTGAAATTCCGAAGGCTTTTATTTTGACAAGGTTTTCGGGAAGCTGGGTAATGAATTCTGGTGTTTCTGATCCATGAAGCTGTACACCGGTTAATTCATGTTCGGTTACCAACTCCATTATTCGTGAAATTTCAGCATCCACAAAAACGCCGATTTTCGCTTTCGAAGTTTTGAACGTGGTTGTAGTGAAACGTGGCGATTTTTCGTAAAAGATAAAGCCCAAATGAGTGGCTTCCGGAAGTTGGGCAATGGTTCTGCCCGATTCATTGTCGGTAAGACCGCAGACTTTAATTTTCATGTTTTTCGATTTGTATTAGTTGCTCCAAATTGTTGTTCCTCAAGATGCTTTCACCGATCAGTGCACCGGAATAGCCCGCATCTTTCAACGAATTGATTTGTTCCGAGGAGGAAATTCCGGATGCGGAAATCCACGGTTTATTTTCCGGAAGTTGTGCCGCCCAGTTAAACGAATGTTCGAGACTGGTTTCCTGGAGCATCAGATTTCGATTATTCACTGCAATCAAATCAACATGCTCATAAATTTTGGCTTTCTCCACGCTGGCGTGAACTTCCAGGAGAACTTCCAGATCTAATTCATGCGCTTTATCGGTCAGAACAATAATCTCTTCTTTCGTTAAGATCATGGCTATAAGTAAGATTGCATCGGCTCCGCCAGCTTTGGACTCGTATAATTGAATTTCGACGATGATAAATTCTTTCCGCAGAATCGGGAGTTGTACCAAGTTTGTAATCGCCGAGATATCATTCATTGATCCTCCAAAATATGTTTGATCGGTAAGCACGGAAATTGCCCTGGCACCGCTTTTTTCATAGCAAAGAGCCTGTTCAACAGGACTGAGTTTTGGAGAAATCTCTCCACCGCTGGGCGATTTTCGTTTGATTTCTGCGATAATTCCAAATTCAACGGAACGAATTGATTCTACCAGCGATCGTTTCGGATTTTTGAAAAGCGGCGCTTGGATGAAGTCTGATTTTGATTTTTCGGTTTTCAGTTTTGCAACTTCCAGTTTTTTGTTTGCTACAATATTGTCCAGGATAGTTCTCATGATAAAATTTGTTTGAACGATGTAATTGCTTTGCCTGAATCAATGAATGATTTTGCTTCGGCATAAGCATTTTCGAACGATTCATTCGGGTGAAAAGTCTGAATGGCGAGCGCAGTGTTTCCTGCCAAAACATGTTTTTGAGTGTCTGTACCGTTTCCTTCCAGAAGATTTACCAGGATTTTTGCGCTTTCGGAAACAGTTTCTCCACCACTCAGGTCCTGCAACGAAACACGAAGCTGCCCTTCGGGAATAATGACGTCGGATTTTGAACCAAGAACTCGTGTTGCGCCAATAAAAGTGAGTTCGTCAAAACCTTCCAAACCGTGAAGTATTGTAAAGTTCTTGCGCTCATGAACCAATACATGCTGATACAATTTTGCCAGTTCCAAACTGTATGTACCTGTAAGTTGATGCGTTGGATTTGCAGGATTCACTAACGGGCCAATTGCATTGAAGAACGTTCGCGTATCTAATTGTTTTCGGAGCGGAGCCACAACTTTTAGGGCCGGATGAAAGAGCGGAGCGTGCAAAAAACACAGATTCGACTTGTCTAACTGATATTGAAGTACTTTGGAATCACTTGAGAATTTGATTCCCAGGAACTCCAGAACATTGGAAGATCCGCAAAGTGAGCTTACACCGTAATTACCATGTTTCACAACTTTATAGCCCATTGAAGCCACCACAAAAGCGGTTGTTGTGGAGATGTTGAAAGTGTTTTTTCCATCGCCTCCGGTTCCGCAAACATCAATTGCACTTTCGAATTCCAGGTGAATGGGAAGAGCGAGTTCCAGCAAAGCCGCTCGAAATCCTTTCAATTCGTTTAGTTCCAATCCGCGAAATTGAAGACCTGTCATTAAAGCAACGATCTCCGTGTCATTCATTTTTCCATTCCCGATCAGAAGCATACTTTCTTTGGCTTCTTCCTGTGTCAGTGTATTTCTGCTGAGTACTTTTTCAACGTAATATTTTGGATTCATTTGATTGTAGTTAACCAGTTTTTAATAATTTTTCTTCCTTCGGGAGTGAGAATAGATTCAGGATGAAACTGAACTCCGCAGACCGGAAGTTTTTTATGCTGAAATGCCATAGTTATTTCACCCGTTATTCCTGTTATTTCAAGTTCCGGAGCATTGGAAATATCAACTTCCCAGCTGTGGTATCTGCCAATCTCAATATCAGTTGAAAGATCTTTAAAAAGAATATTTTGTTTCAGAATACGCATCTTGCTTGCTTTTCCGTGGATTGGCTCGGGACATTGTTTCAGTTTTCCGCCGAAATATTCTCCCAAAGCCTGGTGTCCGAGGCAAACTCCCAAAATTGGTTTTGTAGTGTTGTATCTAAAAATCACTTCTATGAGCGAACCTGCTTCAATTGGAATTCCCGGGCCAGGTGAGAGAAGTATCGCATCACATGAATCGAGTTCTCTGAAGTCAATTTTAGTATTCCGCTGAACAATCACTTCCGTTCCTTCTTCACGAACGTAACGCACCAGGTTGTAAACAAACGAATCGAAATTGTCAATGATTCCTATCTTCATAATGCAGCGATTTGTATTTCTAAAAGGGTATTGGCTTTTTGAATGGCCAGTCGAACGGCGCCCAATTTATTTTCTATTTCCTGCAATTCGTTTTCGGGAACAGAATCGAGAACCACTCCGGCTCCTGCGCGGTAATGCAGGACATTGTTTTTACTGAAAACACTTCGAATGATAATTGCAAGATTTACATTGCCGCTGAAGTCTATGAAACCAATGGCGCCACCATAATAATCGCGTTTTCCCGCTTCATATTTGCTGATCAGTTCAAGTGCTTTTGGTTTTGGCGTTCCGGAAAGTGTTCCAGCTGGAAATGTTCCGCTGAACACAGACAATGCGGTTTCTTCAGCATGAATTCCAATAACTTTCGAAACCAGGTGAATGACATGCGAAAAATGCTGAATTTCTTTGTACTTCGTCACTTTAACACCCGCACAGTATTTGCTCAGATCGTTTCGAGCCAAATCAACGAGCATGGTGTGTTCGGCATTTTCCTTATCGTCATGAATCAAATGCTGAATTGCCAATTCGTCTTTGTCAGGATCACCACTTTTTCTTACGGTTCCGGCAATCGGATGAATTTCCGCAATTCCATTCCTGATTTGAAGTTGTTTTTCAGGTGATGAGCCCAGAATCCGGTGTGTTTCAAAATCGGCATAAAAGAGATAGGGAGAAGGATTTAAGGTTCTCAGTTCACGATAAATCTGAAAATCATCACCGAAATACGGCACATTAAATTCTCTAGAGACAACTAATTGAAAAACATCTCCGCGAAGAATATGTTCCTTCGCTTTCCCGGCCAAACGGAGAAAATCTGAATCCGAGAGATTACTTTTTTCTTCCCCTTTTAATTCGAATGGAAGAACGGAGTTGGGCTGTAGCTGAAGAATTTCCTCTAAAGAAAGAATTGTTTCGTTTGAATCTGTATTTCGATTGATAACGAATTCACCGGTATCATGAAAATGATCAAGAACAATCTGGTATTTGTACAAAATGAAATGAGCAAGCGGAAGTCTTTGCTCATCAGGATCAGTTTCAATCTGAGGCTCATTGATGTGTGCGTATTCGAAACCGAAATAACTGAAGAACCCGTAATTATTGGTTTCATTCACCGGTTGAAATCGGTTCATCAATTCTGCCAGTATCGAATCCGGATGATTCGAAATGGTAAACGGTATGATTTCCGAATTTTGTTCGGTTACGATGGTGATTTTCTCACGTGTCACTACAATTTCCACCAAGGGTTCAAAGCCAATGATAGATGTGCTTTCAGCACGTGAATGATAATCGTTTCCTTCCAAAAGCATTGGTTTCCTGAATTCATTCCGAATGCGCAGAAAAACGCTTATTGGCGTGTAAAGATCTGCTTTAAAGGATTGTATGTTGGTTTCTATTCTCATTTTTTTGGACATAAAAAAAGCGACCTGCCGTTGTGACAAGTCGCTTAAAAGTTTTCGGGTTTTATGAATATCAAAGCGTCAGTCACACAATGTGTACTGCCACCAAATTTTAGTCATGTTGTTTTTAATATTCACGGGGCGAAACTAGTTTAAATATGATTAGCAACAAAACTTTCTGTGATAAAAATAAAATAATTAGCCATTTTGGTTAAAATAATAACCTGTATATTTGTCGATATGAAAATGACAAACACATATTTCTTCGCGGCATATTGGCATAAACGAACTTGATCGAAGCGAAAGATATTTATTCATAAAATCCCTGGCATTCGACTCTATTCAATGACCGGGGATTTGTTTTTTATACGAACTTTACACAACACATAAATAAGAATGATACAGAAAATTGGTCCGCGAAAACTTCAGGGTATAATCCAAATTCCCGCTTCAAAAAGTGATGGGCAGCGTGCACTTTTAGCCGCCGCATTGGCAAAGGGGAAAAGTGTACTTACTGGATTAGGAACCAGTGATGATGAAAATGCGATGAAAACCGCCATTCAGCAATTGGGTGCTGTAGTAACAGAAAACGATGAGGGAAACACAGAAATTGAGGGTGGTTTAAAGCTCCAAAATTCAACAATTATCAGTGCCGGGGAATCTGGTCTGGGAATCCGGCTGTTAACGGCAGTTTCAGCTTCTTTCGATCAGGAGGTAACTGTTGAAGGCCGCGGTTCTTTGGTTTCACGACCAATGGATTTTTTCGGGGAAGTTCTACCTAAATTCGGAGTAGAAGTTAAAACAAACGAAGGCAAACTACCTATTTCCGTTCGTGGGCCTTTAACCGGCGCAAAAGTAGAAGTTGACGGATCTTTGAGTTCTCAATTCATTTCAGGATGTTTGATGGCCTTACCACTTGCAAAATCAGAATCTGTTCTTACCGCATTGAATCTGGCCTCGGTTCCGTACGTGAAAATGACCTTGCAAACGCTTTCTAAATTCGGGATAAAAATTGATCACAGACCGGGGAACTTGTTTGTGATTCAAGCTCCGCAGGAATATAAACCAACAGATTATACTGTTGATTCGGATTGGAGTTCGGCAAGTTATTTTTTAGTTGCAGCGGCTGTTGGACACCAAATTCGCTTAAAAAGACTAAACATTTCCAGCCTGCAGGCTGATAAAATGATGCTGGATGCTTTGATGAGTGCAAATTGTAAAATCCACCATCTGAACAACGAAATCACAATAAACGGATCAGAACGTTGCGCCTTTGAATTCGATGCAACGCATTGCCCGGACTTGTTTCCGGCACTGGTTGTTCTGGCAGCGTCTATTAACGGACAATCCACTATTTTAGGAGCAGCAAGATTGACGCACAAAGAAAGTAACCGGGCACTCACATTACAGGAAGAATTTGGCAAACTCGGTGTTAAAATAGAGTTAGATGGTGATCAGATGATTATTTACGGAACCGGAAAATTTAGTGGGGGAGAAGTGAAATCGCATCATGATCATCGAATTGCTATGTGTTTGGCAATTGCAGGTACAATAAGTAACGGAGACGTCATTATTTCTGATGCTGAAGCGGTTTCAAAAAGCTTTCCTTCTTTCTGGGAACAACTTGAAATACTGGGAAAAGTGTAAATATCTTTTTTGTTAGACAAGCCGAATTGATTTAACTTGAAATGCTTAACGAATAATAATTTAAAATTCAACGTATGCAGAATAGTACTTTATTTTTGATGATATCACTTCTGGTTACTCCGGCTGTTCTTGCACAAAGCACACAGCAGATTGGCAGTACAACAGTAACGATCGACACATTGACTACGGATGTGAATACTCCCTGGGAAATAAAAATGGAAGGGGAAGATTACCTTTGGGTAACGGAGCGTGGTGGTTTGGTGAGTCGAATCGATGTGCAAACAGGTGTGAAAACGGAAGTTCTTGATTTAACTTCAACCGTTCATGCTGTAAGTGAAAGTGGTTTACTCGGAATGGTACTGCATCCTGATTTCTCCAATACATCGGAAGTTTTTCTCGTTTATACATACGGACCTGAAGACAACGATGGTTATTTCAAAGAACGTTTGGTGAAATACACGTTCAACGGAGTGAATCTGGTGGATGAAGATATTTTGGTTGATGATATTCTTGCCTGGCAGAATCACAATGGTTCGCGTCTGTTTATTCTTCCTGATAATACTATTTTAATGTCGACTGGTGAATGTTATGTGAGCGAATTGGCGCAGGATGAAAATTCTCTCAACGGAAAATATTTACGTATAAATATGGATGGGTCCATTCCGGCCGACAATCCAACACCCGGTTCCTATGTTTACACCATGGGACATCGGAATTCTCAGGGAATTTGCAGATTGCCTGATGGTAAAATACTGATTTCGGAACACGGGCCAACAACTGATGATGAACTTCAGATCCTGGAAGCCGGTAAAAATTATGGCTGGCCGCTGATTCACGGATTTTGTGATCAACCGTTCGAGAACACGCCATGTGCAACCGGATTGTACCAATCTCCAATTTATGCGTGGACACCTACTATTGCAACTTCTGATTTGGTGTTTTATGAGAATTGGTCGTTTCCTGAATGGCATAATCGCGCGTTAATGGTTACGTTGAACGGACAACGATTGGTAACAATAGATTTAAACGGAACGTCAACAGGAATTGATGATTTGGACGAGTATTTCGGTGGGCAATTCGGTCGTTTGAGAGATATAGAAATTGGTCCGAATAAAGAAATATACATAGCTACAAACACCGGGCAGCACCCGATCATTCGAATTACACAACCGTATTTTGCAGGATTGGATGAATCGTCAGCAGAAATGTTTACAATTATTCCAAACCCGGCAGAAACATACATTCAATTTTCAACCGACGAACGAAGTTTGGTTGAGATTCTGGACATGAACGGTCAAACCATTCAGGAAAAGACAATTATTGAAGCGAATCAAACTTTAGACATGAATATAAGTTACAAAAATTGAGTGAATAATTGTCCGGCGGATCACTCATCTTGTACGCTTACACACAACTTCATGTCTCTGAAATACACCGTAGAAATTTGTGTGTAAACCATTG
>CBFGMW010000056.1:0-9857 GCA_965649925.1 uncultured Fluviicola sp. | reverse complement strand
GAACGCCTTCCACAAAGATACGTACTAATTCTTCAAAGGCATTCGAAGTTGGGGTATTTTCTTGGAAAACAGCCGGTCTTCCTGCATCTCCCGACTCTCTCAATCCCTGAACGAGTGGAATATGTCCTAAAAAGCGCTCATTTAAGCCTGCTGCCAGGTTTTTAACTCCGTCTCGACCAAAGATGTAATATTTGTTATCAGGAAGTTCAGCGGGTGTAAACCAGGCCATATTTTCTACTAACCCGATAATCGGAACATTGATTGTATCGAGTTTAAACATGTTTACTCCTTTTCTCGCATCAGCCAAAGCAACTTCCTGAGGTGTGCTTACAATTACAACACCGTCTAAAGGAACAGTTTGTACCAATGACAAATGAATATCACCGGTTCCCGGAGGAAGGTCAATTAACAAATAATCCAATTCGCCCCAGTATGCTTCGGTAAATAATTGCGTCATTGCTTTTGCTGCCATAGGGCCGCGCCAAACAATTGCTTCATCGTGAGTAGCAAAGAATCCGATAGAAAGAATCTTGATCCCGTAACTCATTACAGGATTGATCATTGGTTTACCATCCACATCGATCATTGTAGGGCGTTCTCCTACTACATCAAACATCGTTGGCATACTTGGTCCGTAAATATCCGCATCTACAACACCAACCCGGTAACCGGCTTTTGCCAATCCTCCTGCAAGGTTTGCCGTTATAGTAGATTTGCCAACACCTCCTTTTCCGGACGCAATGGCAATAATGTTTTTCACTTCAGGTAAGATCTTACGTTTTTCAACCCGCGATTCTGTTGGCTGACTTTTAACCACACAAGTAACTTCTATATCGCTGCCAAACACACGTTTCAAATTGAAAACCACAGCTTCCTGCATGCGTTTTCTGTTATGCAATGCCGGATTAGAAGCATAAATGGTACAAGAGATTTCCTTATCACTTACGTTTACCTCTTCGATAAATTCAAGGGTAACCAAGTCTTTTTTCAAATCGGGATCCATGATTGTTCCCAATACCTCTATCACTTGTTCTTTTGTCATTTTTAAAAAATATGTGCAAAGATAGCCAATTAGTCATTGAGACTAAAAGTAAAATCCGATTAAAAAGAAATCCCGGCCTATTCTTAATAAGCCGGGATTTTCTATGTCCGTAATTATATTATTCTGGTTTTCTAACAGGAGTCGGTACAGATCCGCTACCCCGAACAGGTTCTGTAACCGATCCGCCTCCGTTCTGTGGTCTTGGTGTACCTGAAGGTTCCGTTGGTTCTGTTGTCTCGCTGCCACCTGAAGGAGCCTGCATTCCGATCTCACAGTTTTTTACCTCAGTTCCGGCATCGTTCGTTGCTGTAATCACCAACGGGATGTTTGCAGTGCCTGAAACTGTAATCTGGATAGTAATAGTCATTACAAACCCGGATACTTGTGAAGTAAAAGTTACCGGGGAACCATTCAGAGTAACAGAAACCTGGCTTGCCATAGTTACGTTGGTAATGGTCGCGGAAATAGAATTTGGTCCTCTTGGCAACAACACCGGGCAACTCGCAATTTTCTTCAATTGAATTGTTGGCGGAGGAACTGCATCTACTTTATTGTAAGTAACCGTTCTGGAATCGGTAGCTGATCCTGCAGAATTTACTACCGTACAAGAGATCAGGTTACTTCCGTTGTTATAAGTTGCGTTGAACGAAACCGATCCTGTATTCGAATCAAAGGTAAAGTTCACCGGACTTCCGTTCAATGTTACAGCGATTTGGTTTTGAGCAGTTACGTTTGCCACAGCAATCTGAACTGTCATTCCATCTGAAGTAACGGTTATGTTTGATGCAGGATTCGTGATATTTACTGTTGGCGGATTGATCACAACTGCTTGTTTACGGATCACGGTGTATTTAATTACCTGTGTTCCACAATTGTTTCTTACAGTAATAACAAATCCGTTGTTTCCTACATTCAGATCTCGTTTCAACAAAAGTACGCCAGTGTTCACATCAAAAGTAAAGCCCACTGCAATTCCATTTTGCGTGATTGTGATATCGCTTGCAGCTGTAACTCCGATTACGGAAGCCTGTAATTCAAAATCAGATGCAACAACTGTTGACCCATCATTTGCAGATGCTTTTGTGATTTGAATAGAAGGTTTAACACATTCTTTGCGCTGAACTTTAAAATCAACCTTATCAGTACCACAACTGTTTGTTGCAACAATTTGAACTGTATTAATTCCAACATTCAAGGCAAGTTCCGCGGTTAGCAAATGAGTTCCAGCATCATAATTTGCAGCAACATTTACTCCGTTTACCTGAACAGTAATCTCAGATGCATTCGCAACGTTCGACACCGCAGCTTTCATTGAAATACTTGCCGTTTCAACAACCTGCATCAACAATGGTTGTGGCTGAATCAATTGAACAGATGGTTCCAAACAAGGGGCCGCAGGTTTTTTATAGATAATTGTTGTTATCACCTTTGTCTCACCACAAGCATTGGTTGCCTGAACTTCAATTGAATTCTGACCTTCACTCAGCGTAATCGTACGCGAATACATTCCGGTAGTGGCAATATAGTTTCCACTCGATTGCAAACTTCCGTTTACAAGCACTTTCACCTGATTTGCATTCGTAAGATTTGTAATTGTTGCAGTAAATGCAAATTCCGGAAGAACAACCGTTGCGCCTGAAGCACCTGGATTTGTCATAATAATAACCGGTTTGTCACAAATAACTACCGGTTTACGGTAAATAATTGCTGTAGTTGCTGTATGTGTACCTGCAGCATTTGTTCCGGTAGCAGTAAACACATTGTTACCAGCATTCAACGCAGCGTTAAATGTCAACTCTTTCGTTCCGGCATCAAATACCCACAGTGAAGGGTTTACTACTTGTCCATCCTGTAGGAATACAATCTGGCTGGCAGTATTTACATTTTCTATTTTTACCCGAACCACGTAATTTGCCAGGCCAACTGTTGTTCCTGAAACAGCAGGATTAACGAAAGTTACAAGCGGAGGATTAATTGTTTCCTGACGACGGAAAGTAATTACTTTAGAATCAGAAGCTGATCCGGCAGTGTTTGTTCCCGTAACTGTAACAGTATTGTTTCCAACTACCAGATTTGCAGTAAAGTTCACTTGCTTCGTATTCGCATCATAAGTAAAGTTTGTTACCGCTCCACCGTTCAGTGTTACTGAAATATTTGCCTGACTCTGAACATTCAACACAGTAGCAGCAATTGGTGTTGTAATTGTTGTAACTACTGAAGGGTTTAAAGCCGGGTTTGTAATAGTAACCACCGGCGGATTTGTTGTTTCCGGTCTTCTGTAAATAATTGTTGTAGACGCAGTAGCCTGGCCGTCAGGATTTGTGGCTGTAATTGTAATTACGTTCGCGCCCGGAACCAGTACGGTTGTGAAGTCCATGATCTCACTCGAAGCACTGTAAACGAAGTTTGTTGTAGCGGTACCGTTAATGTTTAATGCAATTTGAGATGCATTGCTTACAAAACGAACACGTGCTTTTACTGCCGAAGTAGAAGCATAAACGGTTGTTGGTGAAACGGCAGGATCAACAAATGAAACCAAAGGAGGCTGTGCAACTACTGGTTTACGGTATATGATTGTTTGTTGATCTGAAGCTGTTCCCGCTGTATTCGTTCCTGTAATCGTAATTACATTCGCGCCTTCGAGCAGATTTAACGCAAGTGTCACTGAATTACTTGCAAAAGTGAAGTTTGTTACATTCGTACCATTCACGTTTACGTTTACGCCAGACACATTCGGCACATTTAATACTGATGCCATTAATGTGTACGTTGGTTGTGAAACCGTAAACGGATCTGCATTCGGAATAGTAACCTGAACTACCGGAGGCTGAACAACTTGTGTAGGACGGTAAATAATAGTAGTTTGTTTACTATCAGAACCATCTGCGTTTGTTGCAGAAACTGTAACCACGTTCGATCCTGTAACCAAATTCAACGTTGCATAAACCCCATTGTTTGAAGCGTTGTAGTTGAAAGCAATGTTTTGTCCGTTCAGCTTAACCGTAATTTGACTCGCCTGTGTTACATTCAAAACAGTAGATGTCATATTGAAAGTTGCGTTCGCAGTTTCGTACGGGTTGTTTGAAGGATTCGTAATGGTAACAATCGGAGGTTTCGGCGCTGGTCTGTCGAAAATAATGATTGTTGTTGCTGAAGCACTTCCGGCACTGTTTGAACCGATGATCTCGAATACGTTTTGTCCCGGATTCAAAACTACCGTACTTTGGAAATCGTCAGATTGCGCATTGTAGCTGAAGTTTTGGTTTACAACACCATTTTGTTTGAACAAGATGTTTTGCGCTCCCGATACATTCAGAACATCTGCATTGATAACAAATGTATTGTTGTTTGTAGTGTACGGGCTATAACCTGGATCTACAAAATAAACAACCGGTGGCTGTTCTGTTTGTGCCGGATTATAAATAATTGTTGTAGACTCAGAATCTGTTCCGTAAGCGTTTGTTCCTGTTGTTGTAACAATGTTTGTTCCTACCTGAAGATTGATTGCAGCATTGGCAACATGAGTAGACGCATTGAACGTAGCTGCTACCGAAGTGCCATTTACCGTCATCACAACTTGTGAAGGGTTGTCTACATTCAAAATTGTAGCAACCACATTAAAGCTCGGGCTTTGAACCGTAGTCGGGCTTCCTGCAGGATTGCTGTAAGTAACAACCGGAGGATTGTTTTGTTCTCTGTTGTATATAATGATTGTTTGTTCCTGATCTGATCCAACAGTATTTGTTCCAGTCAATTCAAAAATGTTTTGACCCGGCTGGAGCGTTACAATGCTTTCGAATTGTTGTGTTGAAGGATTAAATGTGAAATTTGTATTGTATTGTCCATTTTGGCGGAAAACAACATTACCAGATGAAACTACATTCTGAACATTTGCTTTAATTACGTAGTTCGCAACTGAAACAACCGTTCCTGAAGTTGCCGGGTTTGTAAATGTTACAACCGGAGGAATATTCTGATTGGTTTGAGTCTGATCGTAATTGTTGACATTCTCAAGCGTGTTCGTGTTATCATCAACAACCACGCGGTGATCCTTGATATGGAAACGCAAGTAGAAACTTGTGTAATGGTACCAGTCATTTTCACGTTTTCCTGTTGGATTTACTGAACCGTCAAAAATGTCGTCCATTGTAAACGTTGTTTTATGCTCAAGACCTAAAGAGAATCTTTTTCCTGCCTGGTAACCCAAACCAAAACCAAGACTTGGCATCCAGGTTGCGGTCCAAACGTCAGAACTTCCGTCCAGATAACTTTCATAAGAATCGTCTCTTAAATTGGCAGCATCAGAAGCTGAAAAGCTTGTGCCTAAACCATCATAAGCATAAGTACTATCGAAAGCATCAAGCAAATCTCCTTTAGCTCTGAACCAGGTATAACCGATTCCTCCAAAGATGTATGGATCCCAACCCGAATTCGCACGAAGGTTATTTGCATGCAAAACCAATTCAAGGCTTAGTTCGTGTAACTTGGTCTGATGATTTAAAACGGCAAAGCCAAGATCTGTTTTGTAATCGTGATCAGCAGAGCTTAACGCTTCATTTCCATATAGAAAATCTGTTGTATCTCCGTCTTGTCCGTACCATACACCTGTCAAATAGCGCGCACGGATATCAAAACTAATCGGTCTTCCATAATTGTAGTTGAATGATTTACCAAGGGTGAAACCATAACCCCAATCATTTTGCTTAGTAACATCGGCCGATGTCCAGGTTGAACCAAGATTAAGGGTCCAAAACCATCTGGAATCATTATCGTAATCTACTTTCAGGTTGCTTTGGGCCGACAACTGAAGAGACATGAATAACCCGACAAGAAGGGTAAAAATTCGATTCATAAGGTATAATTTAACTGTTATAAATCTGGGCTAACCACTTACTATGCCAAAAAAAATCAAAATTGAAGTAGCAGTTTCCAAATTGCGCCGTGAAACTAAGAATATTTCGTGAAAAAGTGCGTTGAAAGTATTAGTTTTACAGAAAAAGAGCGCATTTGTTTCGATCTAAATTCATACTTGTTAATGTTTTGTTAAGCGCATTTTGCGGCTTTTCTCAGCCCTCAAATGATGCTTGTGGAAACGCTTTTGAATTGTGTCCGAATACTGTTACTTCCGGAACAAATGTTGGAGCAACGGCAACTGTTTGTCCGGATTGTGAAGATGATTTAACTTTCTGTTTTTTCGGATCAAGTTCCGTATGGTACAGTTTTACAACAAATTCTCTTGGAGGAAACGTAACGGTTGATTTTTCAAACATCGCTTTTGTTCCCGGGCCAACACTCGGCACCCAATTACAAGCGGCTATTTTCGAAGCTACTGTTCCATGTGCTGCAAATTCATTTACGCTGGTGAGTAATTGTCAAGGCGGTTCTTCAGGAAATTTTCAGTTAAACGCAACCGGTTTAAGTCCGAACACGAGCTATATTTTCGTTGTTAACGGAGCCATTAACGGCACGGCAACTCAGCCTGCAAGAGCAACTTTCGATGTTCAGGTTTTTGGTCCGGGAGCAGATCGCATTCCTCCGGGAATAGCTCTGGGCGGACCATCCGGTCAGATTTGCCCGAAAACACAAACAGGCTTTACGGCTTACCTGGCGAATTGTACTGACACCAGCCAGTTTGTTTGGTCGGTAAACGGAGTTGTAACTGCCATAACTGATATTGAGCTTTGGCAAACCAGTGAACTCCAAGACGGAGACGTTGTTTCCGTTACCTGTAATTGCTTCTCAGTTTGCCCGGTTACTTTAAATGCAACCCATCCGGCAATTTCGGTTGACAACTTAACAGTAGACGCAGGAGTTGACCAAAGTATTACTTTAGGAACAACTGTTACGTTAACAGGAACCACCAACGGGACAATTTATCAATGGAGCCCCGCGTCGGAGGTGTTGTCTCCGAATAACATTTCAACTATCGCAACTCCCTCTCAAACTACAACTTATTTTTTCACCGGAAGCAACGTCAACTGTTCATTAAGTGATGATATAACTGTTTTCATAACGGATGTTTTGGAAATACCGGGTTCTTTTTCGCCAAACGGTGATGGAGCAAACGATTTATGGTACATTCCCGGCATTGAATATTATCCAAACGCACAAATGACCATTTACTCCCGCTGGGGACAAATAATTGCACAAGTTACCGGTTACAGTCACGCTCGGGCCTGGGATGGAACGCACAACGGTAAAAGCGTTCCTGACGGAGTGTATTTTTATGAATTGAATCTCTACGATGGAAACAAAGAAGATATTCGCAAAGGAAATGTGACAGTTATAAGATGATAAGATCCCTGCTCCTTTTATTTCTGTTGTTTACAGCGAACATGTCTTTTGGACAGCAACTCGGACACATGAGCACCTGGGCGTCACATCAATATGCTATAAATCCGGCTCATACGGGAATTAAAACATGTTTGGAAGCTCAAACTACCTTACGCGGACAATGGATTGCTTTCGATGGCGCGCCGTACACGGGCTGGGTCTCAGTTTCTGCTCCGCTGGCTGCAAAACGAAAAAAATTCCTGAGTGCCAGACACGGATTGGGAGGATTGATGTATGCCGACAAAATTGGCCCGTTTCAACAGTTTTCATTTTTAATGAGTTATGCCGGACATTTCAATTTCAGTCAAACTACACGTCTTTCGCTTGGTCTTGCCTTCGGAGCAACACAATTATCTTTCGATAGAAGCATTGCAAATCCGTTAGATCCTGATCCGGTAATTAATGGCTCTGCTTCTCAATTATTCCCTGATGCACGTTTTGGGGCCTGGTTTAACGGGAAAAATTACTTTTTCGGAACAGCATTATACAACCTTATTCCTATGGAATGGAATGAGATCGGCAAATACGGCTCAAGTTCCATGCACGGGATGTTTAACGCCGGAACCCGCATCCAGGTAAACCAAAAAACAGCCATTCTTCCTTCTCTTTATCTGGGATTTGCCCCACACTCAACTATTGATCTTCAATTACAGGCGGTTGCCGACTTCAATGCCCGTTTCAATTTTGGACTTGGCTTCAGAAACACTGACGCTTTGATCGCATTGATCGGTTTCAGATTTGAAGAAAAATGGCGCCTTACTTACTCATACGATTTCATTTTAAGCAATTTGCGCCCCGGAACATACCACACTCACGAACTTACGCTGGCTTTTAGTCCGTGCAAAAAATCGTACCGGGATGTAAACGGCGGATCCAGCTGCCCGCTTTTCGAATAGGCTATCAAAAACAACTTGTTTAAAAGTTGAATCTCCGCTTCTCTTTTGCCGCCTGATTGTTCCGAACTTTGGAAATCAAAACTGTTTCACCATGAAATTATCGATTCTTTCAATTCTTCTTCTGGCCCTCACCTTTGCATGTGTTCCTGCAAAAAAGTACAATGAGCTTGTTGAACGTGACAAACAAAACACTGCCGAACTGGAGAAATACAAAATGAGTGCTTTAGACAATGAAGCCAAACTGAAAGACTACGAACTAAAATATGATGCACTAAAAAAAGAAGTGAGTCAATTGATAAAAGACACTACAATTATTGGAACTGACTTACGTTTCATGCAGGCACAATATGATCTGATGGTTGCAGAGAACGAAGCCAAAGAACGTAAAATTGAGCAGATGCGTTTAATTGGCGCAAAAGAAACTGCAGGTTACCAGGCAGATATTGAAGCTAAAAACCAGGAGTTAGAGCGAAGAGAAATTGCTTTAAAAACTCTGGAAACAGAACTTGGAAATAAAAGTAAATTGCTGGAGGAACGTGAAATGCGGGTAAATGAACTGGAAGAAATGATCCAGCGAAAAGACGACGCGATGAAAGCGTTGAAAACAAAAGTTTCTTCTGCACTTACGAGTTTTGAGAATAAAGGACTAACTGTTGTAGAAAAAAACGGAAAGATCTATGTTAGCCTTGAAGCGAAATTGCTGTTCATGTCGGGAAGCACTGCTGTTGAGCCTGAAGGAAAGAAAGCGCTGGTTGACCTTGCAAAGGTTCTGGAAAGTGAAAAAGAATTGGAGATTATTGTTGAAGGTCATACAGACACCGACAAATTGGTAAGCCCGAACCACCCGAAAAGCAACTGGGAGCTAAGTGTTTTAAGAGCAACTTCAGTTGTGGAAATCATGACGGCGAACAGTAAAATGAATCCGGGACAATTGATGGCTGCCGGAAGAAGCGAATTTCATCCGGTTGATGTTAAGGACAAAGCTAAGAATCGCCGAATTGAGATTATCATTTCCCCGAATTTGAACGAATTGTACAATTTGATTAGTCAATAGGGACATCACCATTCGGCAGTTCACGGATCGTCTCCAATGGGTAATTATGTATTGTACTAGCTTACCGCGAATGCACGAATTGGCTCCGTTAACACTTCGCAAAAGAAACATTAATGTTTGTTGAGTGGTTTTTTGTACATCGCCGCCGAATGGCAAATCGATCTTATCAAGACAAAACTCTGCTCGAATTTCAACAGTTTCTGTAATTTATCACAAATAGTTGTGATACTAAACTGCTTTTCGTAACTTTTGAAAACTAAAAAAGAAAGCTATGAAAAAGTTAAGCCCATCAATCCGATACGGTATCTATAGTTTCATAGGTATTGCCGTATACTTCTTACTGATGAAGTTGCTCGGTTTGGAACATATAATCTGGTTACGTGCCTTTAATATCCTGATAGTACTATACTTCAGTAACCGCTTAGCACGCTTAAATTTCACAGATGATACAGAAGACAATTATGTCTCTTCCCTGATTTCACTAATTGTGGCTAATGGCGTTACAACAATTGCATCGGTTGCAGCATTTGCT
>CBFGMW010000055.1:0-9921 GCA_965649925.1 uncultured Fluviicola sp. | reverse complement strand
TCCTTTATGAAACTAGTTAGTGAACAGGGCTTTTCCGTCATACATTTGTAATCAGGATTGAAGAAATGGAACAGAAAAAAGCAGTTATAAAGCCACGCGGGTGTGAGCAAACATTGATGGCAATTAAAGATACAATGGAATTGCTTTCAGGGAAATGGAAGATTCAAATTGTTGGTTCTTTGATGATGAACCGTTCTATGCGGTTTATGGATCTGATCCGGGATGTAAACGGAATTGCAGCTAAAATGCTTTCGAAGGAACTTCAGGAGTTGGAAGTGAATGAGCTGATCAGCAGAACTGTAAAGAATACGAAACCGGTAACTGTCGAATATGAACTTACGGAACATGGGCGTTCCTTGGGTCCGCTAGTCAATGAAGTGGCAAAGTGGGGGAGTTTACACCGGAATAAACTGTTTAATACCAGTTTTGTGCCAATGGACCTGGTGACAGCAAGCTCGTATGCGAAGGGTGAGATTCCCGGATAAGCGGAAATCTCACCTTTAAGAATTAATCTGCAGGCTGCATTAAAGAGCTGATCGCGATTCGATTCCAGCTGTTTATTACAACTATTGCCAGGATGATCTGAGAATAATAATGCTCGTCGAAAACACCAATTGCACGTTGGTATAGATCTGCTGGTATTCCGCCCTGACTAATTCCGGTAACCGTTTCGGTCAATTCAAGAATGATCCGTTCTTCTTCCGAGTATAAATTCGTTTCTCTCCAGGCATCTAATAAAACAATGCGTTGAATGGTTTCTCCTTGTTTCAATGCATCTTTCGTATGCATATCGATACAAAATGCACAACCATTTATTTGAGATGCGCGAATTTTGATCAGTTCTTTGTGAGTCTTGGAGAGATTGCTTTTTTCAATGTAACTCGCAAATGCGTACATAGCCTTTGTTCCTTCCGGTTCCGTGTTTAAGATGTTTACTCTGTTTTCCATTTTTTTGATTTTTGATAGAGCAAATGTCGTCAGGGAAAACTCAAAAAAAATTAAGCTGGTTTAAGAAATGCTTTTTCTCCGAATTTCGCTTAGATATTCCGGAGTGAGCCCAAGAAATGATGCGACCAGATATTGCGGAATACGCTGTATGAAACCCGGATGCGCCTGATTGAAATGATAGAATCTGTCTTCTTTGGAGTAGTCGTACAAAAATTTGAGTCGCATTTGAGCTGCTGCATAAGCGCGCTGGTACACGAAACGGAAATAGCGTTCCATGATGGGAAACTCAGTCAGGAGTTTTTCCTGTGAATGAAAATCGATAACCAGTATTTCTGATTTTTCAACTGCCTGAATACTAAATAGCGATTCGGATTGATTTTCGTAGGCTTTATTGTCCGTAAGCCACCAGGTTTCAATGGCAAATTCGGTTGTCATTTCGGTTCCTTTGTCGTTTATGAAGTATTTACGTAAACAACCGGAAATCACGAAGTAGTGATTTTTGCAGGTTTGACCGCTTTGTTGGAGATATCCTTTCTTTGAAACCTGAATCGATTTGAAATAGGAAAGAATAGTTTCAAAATCAGGATCTGTAACGAAGATGAATTTTTGGAGATGTTGTTTAAATATTTCAGACATAAATCTGCTACTTTGTATTTGGGAAACCAATAATAACTTAACGTTCACGGAATATACCTATATTCAGAAGTGTTGGAGAGACTGTTTTTTGATGAAATCTCATGCCGAGCTTACTTTAAGATTTCAACAAACTAGCGCAACAAACGTATCGTATGTTTCAAAGCTTTCTTTCCATCCACTTTTGAATGGCCCGGAACAACAATCTTTACTTTCCTGTATTTCTTTTTCAAATTTCTTGCGGCAATGGGCCACATTCCAAGGTTTGCATCGCTCAAATTTCCTAAATCCAATGCGTCGACCGATTTAATAAAACATCCGCCTACCAATACTTTTTCTTCCGGAAAATAAACAACAATATTGTCGGTGGTATGTCCAGCTCCCGGATAGTAAGTTTCAAAGAGCGTATTTCCAATGTGAAAAATAGTGTCGCCGGTAAATGTGAACTGAGCTTGTGGCATACTGTTTTCTGCGCACAAATTGTATGTTGCCCGTGTACTGTAGGTTGGGATTCCCTGTTTGGCGTAATATTCCAATCCTGCCGAACGGTCTTCGTGCCAGTGTGTTGCAATTGCCAAAACCACCTTAGCTGAAAATTTGGCTTGGATGGAATCTAAAAGCGGTTGAAATTGTGTTGTGTCCCATGGAGTGTCGATCATAACAACACCATTGGTCGTTAAGCGTAAAACACCATTCGAAGAAATCTTTTCGCCTTTGTATTCGTTATAGGTAATGTACATGTATGTGCTGTCGGCCAGCTTTTGGAATTCGAGTTGGGCGAAACAACTACTTGTCAACACGAAAGATGCAATCAACAATAAAGACTTCATATTGTAAATATAAGAAATGCATCTCGACTCCGCTCGATGACCTTTCTTGGTCTAGTGATAAATTCTCGATGACCTTTACTTATTATTTGAGCTATTATTAACTGGCACTCGATTACTCTGGATTAAATGAATGATTAACATTTATCGCGATGTTCTATCGAAAATTTATCGAGTGCCAGTTAATAACAGAAAGGGTTATACAGGTCATCGAGCGGAGTCGAGATGAGCCTATTCTAAATAATTATTCCTAACTTAAATAGAAAACCACTTTATGATTTGTTACATGTACATTTTACTTTGCGCTAACGGAACATATTATACTGGAAGCACTAAAAATCTGGATAGAAGAATTAAACAACATCTTCTCGGATTGGGAGCAAACTATACCAAAAAACACGCACCAGTTAAATTGGTCTATTTTGAAGAGTTTGATCGAATAGATTTCGCTTTTGAAAGAGAAAAACAAGTTCAGAATTGGTCTAAGTCTAAAAAGGAGGCTTTGATTAATGGAGATTTGAAGAAGTTGAAGGCTTCCGCTAGTTGTGAAAATGAAACAAGGGCATCTCGACTGGCGGTCGATGACCTTGCCATTTCTGAGAACAATAACACATTCAGGAAAGATTAGTGATATAGATGTCATTACCTTGTTTCACAATAACATCTCTTAGATCAGGGAATAACATTGTTATTCAACTGAAATCCAACCGCGAAAGGATGTTATAGGTCCAAAATGAGCAATGTTCCAAAACTTTGTTGGAATGACTTCATCATTGCTTTTCACATTAACATAGTACCAACTTATTCCATTTATAACATATTTGTTTAAAGCTCGAACTGTGGTGTTTTCTTTCACGGTTCCAATAATTTCACCACCGGAAGTAAAATTATCAATCGTTTCCTGACTTAGGTCTGGCGCTATCCAAAGAGCTTTCTCAGTTGTAAGAGTTATCGTTGTGTCGATTATTGAATATTGCGAGTTGTTTTCAGGAAAGAAATTGTAATAGAATGATTCATTTGCGGTTTGTTTAAATCCCTGCTTCCCTTTCTTTTTACTTACTAATTCAATTAGTTGAAAACGGAAGTCGGCGCAACAAGGTTTTTTCAAAACGGTTAAAGTACAACTATCAGCATGTCGTTCCAGGTTCACAATTTGTTGGCCAAGTATTTTTCGTTCATAAACCTTTTTGTTTTTGTAATAGATTGAAACATCTGGATTTTCATAACAACGTTCTCCGTAGAAAAGAATATCGTAATCGCCGTCGTAATCAAAATCGTGAACGAAAATGCAGGAATCAAAATCCTTTCTAAATTGATCTAAAGATTCATAAGTGAGTTTTCCACCACACATTCCATCAACTGTGTCATTGTACATTTTCCGGATGAATCTTTTCTTTGCCTGAATCAATTCCTGTCTGTAAACTTTAGGTAATTTATATTCTTTCAGAGCTTCCGTTTCAAACGAATATGTCTCATTCGGGAACTGTCCGAATCCGAAACATGAAATAAACAAAGAGAGTAGAAGGATGTATTTCATTTTTCTTGCAGCTTAATGATTCAAAAGAACGAAAAAAGATCTTCCGATTGAAGTTGTTTCTTTCAGAAGTACAATTTATTGATTTCCCAGCTTCACTCCGAACACGTTTTACAATATATCTTTTTAATATCCGGATCATCAAATACCTGCAGATTGATTCCGTAATAGTTGAACGAAGCACAGAATAATTCCGGTCGTTTCTTCGCCAGTTTCTTGTAATGAGCAATCTTTTCTCCGTGAGGAATGTTGAATTTACTGTATTCCAGGATTTTTAGAAAGTAGATTATCTGCTCCGGATCTTCCGTCTTAGTTGCTTTTGCTTTTACCAGGTTGTAAGCAAATCGTTCCTGGTTAAAATAATAGTAATATGTAGAAAGCTGGAAACTTTCATCCACGTTTAAACGGGCAGGATTGACAAACCGTTTAACCTTCGGATAGAAAAAGAATCGTTTCGGGAAAAAGTGTGGAATGCCAAAATCGTGAATGGAGGCAACATGTAGTAAAATGCGTGCTTTGGTTTTTGCTGCTATTTTATTGTCCTTTTCGATACGTTTGAAGAATTTCCGGGAGTGGTTGGGCGAATTTAAAAAATGCAAATACTCGGCTAAAGCCAAACTTGTTGCAAGTGAATGAGAGTATTTCGGATCCAGCTTCGATAGGGAATTAATTAACTGGACCAATGAGCTGTCACTTTTATCAGAACATAGATAAACTAGAATTGCCTGGTTTTCGACAGCAGAGGTGGTCTTTTTTTCAATAGGAATGGAAACTGCCTGAATGTCTTCTACGGTAATTTGCCCGTCCAGATAAAGTGAATAAGCATATTCCAGGATTTTATTTATCCGGCTTTTACTCATTTTTTCAATGGCTAAATTGGTTTCTTCAACCCATTGTTCCCTGGTGTAGTATTTTACAGTGTCTTTTTGCGTTTCAATTGTGCAATGGACGTAACGGTGATACCTGAGCAAAAACTCAAAATCGTTTTGATGTAAATTCACGTACTGCCGTATTTTTTCGTCTGGTAAAGTATCGAGCCAGGAGTATTTGGTATAACGAATATCTTTTCGGAAGGCAGCATAATTTTCCGAGAGTGTGTAATGAATAATGCTTGTATCTACTCCAATTTTTTTGAGTTCATTGATCAGAATTTGTGCCCGGTTTTTGAATAAACGGGTATTCGATTCTAAAGTACCTTCAATGCTTGCAAATCCTTCCAATTGGATTCTGACTATTCTATTGTTTGTTTTAACTGCTTCTGTAAAATGTACGAATGAACTGTCGTTTGGCTTAATAGAAGCTTTGTCGAACACAATAATTGTTTCATTTTTATCTACGAATTGCTTTCTTGTTTCAAGGCTTAAAGAGTCAAATTCAAATTTCAGTTCAGGTTTGAAATAGTAAGAAGCAGGAATGAAATCGTACCCAACGGAAATCCATGTACGCTTTTTGTTGACAATTGTGAGATTAATGGCAAAATCTTCCTGAATGTAAGCAGGCATTTTTCCCAGATTCACGGTGCATCCGAAAATTCCGAAACGCTCAAAATCTTTTTTATAAACCGGTTCCAGGCCAATTCCGCGAACGGCAAATTCCGGACTGAAAAAGTTGGTACTGTCGCATGGGTATTGCGATTTGAGAACAATATCGGCCGCCATGCCGCTGCGCCACCTGTTTTGCAGAAACAACTTCGAAAATAAAGATGTTGGGCTGGTATAATAAATACAGGAATCAGCTCCCAATGAAACGTAACCGGGATTCATTTTTTTGATGAAAATTTTTCCCTGGCGCTGAATATAATTTTTGTAATAACAGGTGTCAGACTGCTCCGGATAGGTTTTGTCATATTCGCGTGATGCCATAACCAAATTGCAGACAACCTTGTTTGAAGAAGAGAAAGTGAATGCGCCGTATATGTTTTCGAATTCCGCACTGGTGATGAGTTTGTAACTGGAACGCGACTTCATAATGGATGCAACAAGTCCTTTTGCAATTGATTGATAGGTGTTTTTTTTGTTGGCTTCAATTTTCGTAATGGCAATGAATTCTACTGCATATTTGAAATTCCCGTCGTAAAAATCCACACGGTTTTTTGTGAGTTTTTTGTCTTTGTTGCGCTTCTGTTTATTTGTAATAATACCGTTAGCCTCATTGAAAGCGCATTGATCGTCTGCCGCTTGCTTCAGATCAGTATTCAGGTTGAAAGGAACACATTTCGCCTGCTTACGGAAATGATTTAATTCGTCTAAAATGTATGTGTTAAGCAGATCAGGGTCAAAGTCGTTTCTGTCGAACGGAATTTGCTGTGCATAGGATGAACCTGTGAGAAAAAGGAAAATGATTGGCAGAAGGTGTTTCATGTTGAGCTAAATCTACAAAAAAAGGACCTCATTTCTGAAGTCCTTTCCTGAATATTCGAAAATTCGATTAAACTGTAGCTTTTGATTTTGGAGCTGCTGCTAAAATTTCACTGGAAGTTTCTGCCGCAAATTGCTCAAAGTTCTTAACGAACTGCTCAGCCAGATGGTTCGCTGTTTTGTCGTAAGCTTCTTTGTCTGCCCATGTAGCACGTGGATTCAAAATCTCACTTGGTACTTCCGGACAAGAAGTTGGGAATTCAAGATCAAAAACAGGAAGTGTCTCAAATGAAACATTGTCCAGATCTCCGTTCAAAGCTGCTGTGATCATTGCACGTGTGTAGCTCAATTTCATTCTTGAACCTACTCCGTACGATCCGCCCGACCAGCCTGTGTTGATCAACCAAACTTTGATATCGGTTCCGTCTAATTTTTCACCTAACAATTTTGCGTATTTCGCTGGGTGCAACGGTAAAAATGCTTTCCCGAAACAAGCTGAGAATGTAGTTGTCGGCTCTGTAATTCCAACTTCTGTTCCTGCAACTTTCGCTGTGTAACCAGACATAAAGTGGTACATTGCCTGTTCTTTCGTTAAACGCGAGATTGGAGGCAATACACCGAATGCATCAGCCGTTAAGAAGAAAATATTCTTCGGATTTGTTCCGATTGAAGGAACTTTAATATTGTCGATGTAATCAATCGGGTAAGAAACACGTGTGTTCTCAGTAATTGTTCCATCTGAATAATCAGGAGTTGAAGTACCGTCTACAAAACCGATGTTTTCTAAAATTGCTCCGAACTTGATTGCGTTATAAATTTGCGGTTCTTTTTCTTTCGACAGATCAATTGTTTTTGCGTAACAACCACCTTCGAAGTTGAAAACAGAGTTGTTCGACCAGCCGTGCTCATCATCACCGATCAATTGACGATTTGGGTCTGAAGATAAAGTTGTTTTTCCTGTTCCCGATAAACCAAAGAAAATTGCCGTATCACCGTCATGTCCAACATTCGCTGAACAGTGCATTGACAATACATTTTTTTGGTGCGGAAGAACAAAGTTCAATACAGAGAAAATTCCTTTTTTGATCTCACCTGTATAACCTGTTCCACCGATAATGATCATTTTACGTGTAAAGTTCAGGATCGCAAAGTTAGCCTGACGTGTTCCGTCGATTGCCGGGTCGGCTTTGAACCCGGGAGCACATACAATGTTCCATTCAGCCTCAAAGTTTTCGATCTCCGCATCCGTAGGGCGTAAGAACATGTTGTATGCAAACATATTCGACCAAGGGAATTCAGTTGTAACACGGATGTTCATTCTAAAACTGTCGTCAGCACATGCATAAGCATCACGAACATACAGATCTTTTCCAGTCAAATACGCTTTCATGCGATTGTACAAAGCGTCAAATTGCTCTGTTGAAACCGGGATATTTACATCTCCCCACCAAACACTGTTCTCAGTAACAGCATCCTTAACAACAAAGCGATCTTTTGGAGAGCGCCCGGTGAATTCACCAGTTTCGATTGCTAACGCTCCTGTATCTGTAAGAACTCCCTGACCACTTAAAATAGTATCTTCAACTAATTCAGCAGGAGTTAAATTCCAGAATACATCTCCGAGATTTTCTAACCCGATAGTAGCTTTTAAATCGGCGTTTTTTCCTCGTTTTCCAAATTCATTCATAAAAATTATTTTCTGTTAGTCAAGTAGACTAAGACGATTTTTCGTTGCAAAAGTACACCATTGCGTGTTTATTGTTCGGATTTTTTTCGGATTCTTTTAACAACATATAAACAAATTGTTAACCCCGAAGTGCTCAGTTTGTTGTGAATCAAATGGATAACAAAATTTCCGAATTGTGTAATAATTAACTTTTTATCAGCTGAACTAGTTTCTCCACGGCTTGTTTGATATTGTTTCGAACTTCCAAAATGCTTGCGTCCATCATATAACACGGAGCACTGACAATTTTGTTGACCGGATCTACAGAAATTTCTGATATCGTTTTGTATTCGCTTTTCACTCCTACAGATTCAATTCCCCGGGAAAATGCGGTAATGTCGTAAGGTGAAGGATCTTTGTCTGTTCCCAATGTAAGTGTGGCATGTATCGAAGAGCCCTCGAATGCTTTTGCCAGAACAACCGGGCTCACGCAGAGAGCTGCAATCGGTTTCCCAATGTTTACCAGGTTGACAAGCAGTAATTTGACTTCCGGCAAAATAGAACCTGAAGGGCCTTCAAAAGCCCATTTAGTGAAGTTTTTCGCGTTTCCAAATCCACCGGGAATTACTAAGCCGTCTAATTCTCTCAAATCAACTTCATGGATATTAGTAACCGAACCACGGGCAATTCGTGCCGATTCAACCAGCATATTCCGTTTTTCCGCTTGCTCTTCACCGTTCGTATGGTTAATAACATGATGCTGATCTGCATCAACAGAAATACAAATAGCTTCTGCTCCGGCCTCTTCAATTGCCAGTAAGGTAAGCACCGCTTCCTGAATTTCCGATCCGTCATAAACCCCGCATCCGGATAATAAAACTCCAATTTTCATAAACTCTTTTTTTCAAAATTAATTACAAATTGAATATTCGCTATAACATTAAGATTTCTTCAATTAATTATAGTGATTCGCAATTGGTAATTCGTAATTTTAGGATGTGGAACAAAAAATAGTTTTTTACGATGGAGATTGCGGTCTTTGCAATAAGAGTGTGCAGGTTATTCTGAACAAAGAAAAGTCGGCTGAATTAAAGTTTTGTGCTTTGCAAAGTGATGTGGCGCAGGAATTCTTTGTTTTGAAGGGGGAACCGGCTCCTGATTTAAGTACTTTGATCTTTTATGATGGTCGAAGCTTTTCTTACAGATCAACTGCAGTTTTACGCATTGCCTCGTACTTAAAATTCCCGGCAAACTGGATACGAATTGGATGGATTTCCCCGGTTTTTCTGCGCGATTTTATCTACCGCCAGATTGCGAAAAGAAGGAACAGAATGTTTAAATCTCAATGTTTTTTACCATCAATAGAACAACGTGTGCGATTCTTAACTCAAAAGTGGTGGTAGAGTACACATCTGTTGATAACTCAGTTACTTTCTCATTCGTTTCAGGGAATTAACTGCATTTTCATTGATTATTTTTGTTTTATGAAAATTTCGGCTTCTGTTTATTCCGATAAGAAAAGACAGCTCGCAGCTACCATTGAGGATTTGGTGGATCACCGGGTTGATTTGTTGCATGTGGACTGTAATGACGATTTGAAGGTTTTTGAAGATATCGCTGCGATCCGTGAAATATGTTCTATTCCGATCGATTTGCATATCATTACCAAAGAACCGGGTAAGTATTATGACTTACTTCGTCAGAACCCGGTGGAATATCTGACATTTCAATACGAAGATGCCGAAGGCCCAATTGATATTCCTTCTGATATTACCGGTAAAAAAGGTTTATCTATTGTTACGCCGACTCCGGTTTCAGTATTTGAGGAATATCCGAATTTTGATTTTATCCTGTTGATGGCTACTGTGCCCGGACAAAGCGGTGGCGTTTTTGATGCTATTAACTTTTCCAAGATCAGAGA
Source organism: uncultured Fluviicola sp. (assembly GCA_965649925.1). Lineage (GTDB taxonomy): Bacteria > Bacteroidota > Bacteroidia > Flavobacteriales_D > Crocinitomicaceae > Fluviicola. The sequence continues at coordinate 35 of CBFGMW010000055.1, read as the reverse complement.
ATTTCAAAAGCAGTTTCCGGATAAAGCTGTTCATG
>CBFGMW010000054.1:0-9921 GCA_965649925.1 uncultured Fluviicola sp. | reverse complement strand
CGGCACCATCGCGAACCTCGAGGCTCTGTTCATCGCCCGGGAAATCCAAACCGCGGGCGTGTTTCTTGTAGTTTTCGTTTTCATCGCCGTAATACAAGTGGGCGTAGCGAAAAGTGAAGGAAAGATGAAGAATGATCCACGCAAAAGCCACGGATGTAATGAACATCAATTCGTGCAGTAAATTCGATTTCCCCAGCTGGCTTGAATCGTTCCGCCAAAAAATAATGGTAACTAAAGCTGTTGAGCAGACAAGGGTAAGCAGAAAGAATTGCACCCAGATCCCCAGATCTTCATCTCCTGAACGCTGTGTAATAGCCTTGGAATTTACCGTGAAAAGTATATAGCAGCCTTCCAGAATGTAGAGCAGGCCAAATGTCAGCCAGCCGAACATAATACTTTCTTCTATGGTTCTTTCAAACTTGAAAAAACCGAAAGTTACCGCGGCGGCAATCAGAAAATTAAAGATGAGTTTGTAACGGGTGTACTTCATTTAATCACAGTTGGAACTAAGTTAGCCAAAATTTCTTCTAAATTCGTGCTATGGCGTGGCTCAAAAATTTGATCAAATATTATTTCAGTAAGCGAATTCATAAGGACAAATTGCATCCTTCGGTTGGGATTCAGCAGCGAGCACTCATGCTGCAATACCAAACAGCACAAAAGAACAAGCAGGTTCCGGCGTTCAATTCAACCGGCTTTAAAGTGTTTTCCCAGTTTGAGGAAGATGGATTGTTGTTATTTCTGTTCTCGCTTTTGGGAGAAAGCAGCAAGACGTTCATTGAGATTGGAGCTAACGATGGAATAAACAGCAATTGCAGTAACCTGGCAGTTCATTTTGGCTGGTCGGGATTGTTTTTTGAAGGCGATGAGAAACTGATCAAGCGCGGACGGAAATTCTATTCCAGGATACCGACACCTTATCATCCGAAACCAACCTACATTCAGGCTATTATCAAGCGCGAAAACATCAACGAACTCATAACAAAAGCCGGTTTATCAGGCGAAATTGAATTGCTTTCCATCGACATTGACGGCAACGATTATTGGGTTTGGGATGCACTTACCGTTGTTCAGCCGAAAGTTGTGGTTATTGAAACGCATACTGAATTCGGAACAGAGAATATTGTAGTTCCTTACGATCCCGATTATATGTTTCCCGGAAAACATCCGGTTTATCACGGAGCAAGTGTTATTGCTATGAATAAACTGGCTGAGAAAAAAGGCTATCGATTGATCGGTGCTTCGGATCTTGGAATCAACCAGGTTTATATCCGTAAGGATTTGCTGGTAGATGAGGTTCCTACAGTTACTCCGGAATCAACATTGTGGCATCCGCTGGCAAAAGACGGATTCAAATCGTTTCAGGAAATTAAGGATTGGGAATATTTGGAAGGATAATTGGCTGCTCCAAAAGGACGATCGGCACATGAAAAGTCATGAGTGGATTGCGAAAAGTGGTCATAGGTTCTTGAAAAGTGGTGATCGGTCTGTGAAAAGTGATGATCGGCTCATGAAAAGTAATGATCGGATTTCAAAAAGTGGTCATCGGCTTGCGAAAAGTGATCATCGACTCGCGCAAAGTGATGGTTGGCTTCCGCAAAGTCGTGATTGGAACCCGGAAAGTGACGATTGGATGGTGAAAACCGGTGATTGGCTTGTGAAAAAAGTCGGGGCGAATAATTATTCGCCCCGACTGGTTTTATTTTTATCCTGATTTTCTTTTTTAAAACTCTGCGTTCTGCGGTGTTCTTGGGAACGGAATTACATCGCGGATATTCGACATTCCGGTAACGAACATCACCATACGTTCGAATCCTAAACCGAATCCGGCATGCGGAACTGATCCGAAACGGCGTGTATCTAAATACCACCACAAATCTTCTTCGTGGATTCCGAAAGCAGCACATTTCTTTTTCAAAACATCCAAACGTTCTTCACGCTGCGATCCGCCAACCATTTCACCAATTCCGGGAAATAAAATGTCCATGGCAGCAACGGTTTCTTTTCCTGGTTCGCAGCCATCGTTTGCGCGCATATAGAATGCTTTGAAAGAAGCCGGATAATCAGTAATAATTACAGGGCGTTTGAATTCTTTCTCCACTAAATATCGTTCGTGTTCCGACTGAAGATCGGTTCCCCATGTAACCTCGTATTTGAATTTCTTTTTCTTGTAATGGTTCGAATTCATCAACACGTCAATTGCTTCTGTGTAAGTGATTCGTTTGAAATCATTTTCCATTACAAACTGCAAACGCTCTAACAATCCTAGCTCGGCACGTTCGTTTTGCGGTTTCGATTGTTGTTCCTGGGCTTCTCTTTCGTTCAGGAATTTCAAATCGTCGGCACAATTCTCCATCACGTAACTACAAATGTATTTCAGCATGCTTTCAGCTAAATCCATGTTGTCGTGAATGTCATTAAACGCAACTTCCGGTTCAACCATCCAGAATTCGGCTAAGTGACGGGAAGTGTTGGAATTCTCTGCACGGAATGTTGGTCCGAAAGTATAAATCTGTCCAAGTGCCGTAGCCGCTAATTCGCCTTCCAACTGACCTGAAACTGTTAAGTTTACTTGTTTACCAAAGAAGTCTTCCGAATAGTTTACACTTCCGTCTTCGTTTAATGGCGGGTTTTTAGGATCAAGATTCGAAACCCGGAACATTTCCCCGGCTCCTTCAGCGTCCGAACCTGTAATGATCGGCGTATGAATGTAATAGAATCCTTGTTTATTAAAGAAATTGTGAATGGCAAAACTTACGGCGTGACGCACTCTGAAAACGGCTCCGAACAGGTTTGTTCTGAAACGTAAGTGCGCTTGTTCACGCAAGAATTCCAAACTGTGTTTCTTAGGCTGCATGACCGTTTTCTGAACATCGTCAGGATGTGCTTCACCGATAATTTCAATTTCTGAAACCTGCAATTCAACTGCCTGACCGCTTCCTTGTGATTCGATCAAAGTTCCGGTTAAACCCACAGAAGCAGCTGTTGTGATTTTCTTCAATGTTTCCGCATCGAAATTATCAGCTTCAATAACTGCCTGGATATTATTAATTGTTGAGCCGTCATTTAACTGGATAAAGCGGTCATTACGAAACGCTCTTACCCAACCTTTAACAACATACGTTTCACCAACTTTAGGTGAACCCAGGACATCAACAATTTTAGTTCTTTTCATGTTTTTTATTATGTCTCACAAAAATAGAAAAATAGTAGTGACGGGTCGCGACCCGTCACTACTATTTAATATCAGAATCAGTAATTAGGAGACGGCATTCACATGTGCCGCTGCCTTTAAAATGTTCTTCGATAATTGAAAAAGTCCAGTTTGCGCTTGCGTTCAGGTTCTTTTGAATGTGTAATGTATCACTTGTTAGAACACCGTAAGTAAGTGCCCCCTCCGGAAAACCGCACTCTGAAAAACCAGATACTCCATGGCGTTCTGAAGTTTTGGCAACAACTGCATAAGAGTTTTTTTCAATTACAATGCTGTCCTGAATAAAGGTGTGATAAATTTCCGTGTCTGTTTTAATCCAGATATCGTGAGAAGATTGGTTTACGATAATCCGTTCAAACCGACCATTAGGCTCGCAAGAGCAAATAATAAAAATTAAGCTGATAGGTAGGATGAGTTGCTTCATTTTAAATTGAAAAAACCCGGTCACTGAGCTGAGTCGAAGTGCCGGGTTCGTATTATTATCTTCTAAGTCCTCCGCCTCGTCGTGATTTGAACAAAGCATGATATTGATTTATATAACTTAAGGAGAATTCCAAACTTCCGATTCCGGGAGCTCTGCGTAAGGCTGAAAGCGTTCCATCATAAGAAACTCCGAATTTGAAGCCTTTGTATTCAAGCTGCATGGTAGGAATAATGGCATCTTTCATACGTGCATAACAGCCAATACCAAGAGATGCATCTCTGTTTATTCCTGTTTGTTTCGAAGATTCGGTAAAACGACGTTTAATTACTCCACCGAAAATGGTTTCGTAATGTCCGCCCTGAACAAATTGAACAGCCTGTGCGTCAAATGAAAAGCGTGTGTTTGGAATATCCATCGCATAGTTCACCATTGCCACGTATTTGCGTTCAAGTTTTTCGGTTGAACCTGTTCTGTATTTTAATGTTGGAGCATTTGCATGGTATGCAGCCAATCCGAATTGGAATTTGGTATCATTGTTACGGGCAAAGTTTGAGTTGTCACCATCAAACTGGTAAAACAAACCGGCCGAAGCATCAAAATAGTTAAACGAATTCAAACCCGATTCACCACTCACGATATTTTGGTCGTACATAGTTCCGTTCCACTGAGAATCGAAGATTAGTTTCGACAAATCGCCTTTTCTGCTTCCTATTCCAGCCTGAATTCCGGCAGAAAGCTGGTGACCAGATCCCATCGGCAAAATGCCCGAAAGGGTCATAGCACCTGTTTGGGTTCCGAATTTTGACAACCCGCCAATATCATTGTAGAATTGAAGTCCGATTGCCAAATGTGGTTGCGGACGCATAACGTCTTTAAACAAACAGGCATCTACGTTTATTCCCGAAGACATGAACGAAGTACTTCCGCCAAGCCATTGATTCCGCTGATGCAACGCAACGCGTTCCCAGCCGTCGTAAACTCCCACCGCACCCGGATTCAGCAAGTTCGGCGATTGCAGAATCTGTGAGAAGTGTAAATCCTGGGCTGAAACCATTCCGAATGTCGAAATAATTCCAACAAAAGCTATAAACCGTTTCATCGTTAACGCATTAAAGTAAGGTTACCATTCAGCTGTTCTGTTCTGCCATCTTTGTATTTCACTTCTGCCATGAAAGCAAAAACTCCGGTGTTTGCAGGTGTTCCGTTTACCTTACCATCCCAACGTTCTTTTACGTCAGACGACATGAATACACGGTTACCCCAACGATCATAGATATAGTAAGTAAACGATTGAACATCTTTTCCAACTCGCGGACCGAATGTCTCATTCAGATCATTTCCGTCAGGACTAAATCCTGTTGGCATGAAGAACCCGGGGAAACAATCATCGCCTGTTGAATTCGGATCACAATCATCTAAAGGATCACTACCGTTCGCGATTTCCATTCCGTCAGAAATTCCATCACCATCTGTATCAGGATTATTCGGATCAGTTCCTAAACCTGCTTCAATATCATCAGGCAGACCGTCTAGGTCAGCATCACAAGCTGTGTTGTTCGGATTCGGATCACACGGATCAAGCGGATCAGAAGTACCGTCTTCAGTTCCATCTGTTAAACCGTCATCATCTGAATCGGGATCGTTCGGATCTGTTCCAATACTACCTTCGTAAGAATCAGACAAACCATCACCGTCTGTATCTGTGAAACATCCTGGCAAAGTGGCATTCGGATCACATGGATCTAATGGATTTGAACCGTTCGTAACTTCAACACCGTCGTTGATTCCGTCACCATCTGTATCCGGATTTGTAGGATCTGTTCCGATTGTTGCTTCATCCGGATTCGAGATTCCGTCACCGTCTTCATCACATAACGGATTCATTGGGTTCGGATCACAAGGATCAAGCGGATCTGAAGTTCCTGTAGCAACAAAAGTTGTGCTGGGATCGTCAACACCATTAGTCTCTTCACCGTCTGTAACACCGTCATCATCAGTATCTGTGTCGTTCGGATCAGTTCCGTTTGTTACTTCGTCATCATTTAAAACTCCGTCACCATCCCAGTCGGGAGTGTCGAGAATAAATACGGCAGTAACAGTCACAGGTGCCAAAATGTCCATAGAATTGGTGTCTTCAGTAGCTGCCGCGGTCATAGTGTTGGCAGTAAAATCCCAATGATCAAATACGTAACCCGGACTTGCTTTTGCAACAAAATTTGTTTGTACACCTCCGTAATAATCACCTGTCCATGCGTAAGAAGCCGGCCAAATGGAGTTTACTTTTGCTTCACCGCCACCAACAGGTGTAACGTCAACAATTAACTGGTAAGGACCGGAAAGCTGGTAACAATCGATCATTCCCTGTTCGATTGCCGTACAACGCTGAGTGATAAAGTTTTCAAGTGTTGTTACGTTTTGCTGCCAGCCGGCGTAAGAGTTCCCCCCCCATTTGGCTAATTGACCGTTCATTTCCGGTTCAATTTCGTTGATCATACTATCCAAAAGGAAAGTCATGTAATCACAACCCAAATAGGTGTTCACTAAATCGGCATACCTGGAAATATAGTATTGTTCAACCATCGGATTTTCATCGATGAGTTTTTCAAGAATATCTGTATGTCCCTGTCCACCCGGATTTGGGAGATTCTCTACGTTACAAGGATCTGCATTTGCTGTTGGATCCGGAACTCCTGTGTAATTGATATAGTGTCCGAAAGTTGCGTCCATATCCCAAAGGGTATAACGCCATCTTTTCTTATCTCCTGCGGGATCAGTTCCTCTCCACCAGGCGGTGTTCCAGTTTAACCAGTCCATTGTTACCACGTATGAATTCAATACGAAGTAATCAACAAGCGACTCCCAGTTTAAAGTTGTATCAACGTTTTCGAAATTTGCAGCATTCCCCATGTTGTTGGAGTTGATAAAATTGCGAAGTGTATTCCAGTCTGTCTGAGCTTGAGCGCCACCATATTCTGACCAAGTCGACCCCCATGTTTTTAGGTATTGTAAATGATATTTATCCTGATCAGCGTAGTATTTTGTGAAATCCCCATCATCTACTTTTTCGCGCATGTCGTATACACCCCAGTACTCCCCGTTTAAATAAATGATACATGGCTTCCATGTACGTTCATCCATTGCGAGGTGTGCTTTTTGTGATAAGGTGTGCACGTATGAATCGCGAATATGAGCGCCATCTTCAAAAGAAACGTTATCGTTGGCAGCAGCCTTAAAGATCAGACGCTGAAATTCATCGCGTGATTTCTCAGGGAAGATCTGGTGCTCTATGTCATCATTATAACCGAACTGATCGCGCATGATAAAGTCGAAACCACGCTGATCGTAAGCCCATGAGTCATTTCCGTGTTTATTAAAATCGCCTTCACCTTCACTAACAAAAGAGTTATCTTCTTCGAAGAACTCAAAAAAGCCTTTGTAGTTAGTAGACCAGCCGTTTCCGTTTGCAATTAAATCGAAAACCTGCTGACCGGCAACCGAAATTACCGGCATACTGTGATCAACATTGATAAAGTAAGTATTGGAAGCACAGAAACTGGAAAGACCCGTCCCGAAGGCTTTTGCTCTAAGAACAGTAGTTGCGGTAATATTGATTGGGCCTGTATAAGCTGTTGAAGCGGTTGTTGGCTCAGATCCGTTTGTTGTATAGCGAATAGTTGCCGTTGGTTCTGAGCAAGTGATTGTAACACTTTGTGCGCCGGGGTAGAATCCCTGAGGAATATCCATTACCGGAGTCGGGTAATAAGATGCTACCGCTCCAGCATTGGCTGCATTTGGTGTTGGAGTTGTAAAAAGACTCCAGGTTGCGGCCCCGTTGGTAGTTCTTCCGTATGAGTGATTTTCTTTAGTCATTACAGTAATTTCAATGAAATCTACAGTAACTCCACCCGGACTGGTAAGGATTATGAAATCACCTTCCGTTTGTTTTAAGTTGAAATTTGGATGATATTGTGTGCCGTTTACCAGGCCTCTTCCGCTGCAAAAAACCATTTTGTATCCGTTGGCTGGAATGCTGCCTGAAGGAATTTGCCATTTCAGTGGGTTTGCGTCGTTATCCGAAAGATAATAACCGGTAAGGTCGATAGCGGCCCCGGTCGGATTGAATAGTTCAACCCAATCTTCTCGTTCTCCGTAGGCATCTGTTGGGCCGGCAATATTGGAACAGGAAAATTCATTGATTACAACCTGGGCATTTAAAGAGCCGGCAAGAAGGAAAATGGGTAATGTTAAAAGTGAATAAAGTCTATTCATGGAGAGTAGTTTTAATCTGTAATGATATGAAAATAAAACGGGTTATCTGTAGGAAGGTTGTGTTAATTCCTCAGATTTGTGAAATTATTAACCACTTTTTTTAGCCTTCCTGAAACCCAGCCTTAAAATTCTCTTAATATTGTAGTAATAAATAAACATATGAAAAAACTATTATTCCTTGCAATTGCGTGCCTCTCCCTTGTCGCTTGCAAAAAATTTGAAGGCGAAGGAGGCAGGGCTTCCATTTCCGGAAAAGTGTCGGTTATGGAAAAGCTCTATACCGGTTCAACATGGACAGACACTGCTTATTACGACGGTGCTACAGAAGATGTTTACATCATTTATGGTGATGGTGAGACAATGTACAATGACAAAGTTGAATGCTCTTACGACGGAACCTTTAAGTTTGACTATTTGCAACCCGGAAATTATACCATCTTTACGTATAGCAAGATTTTCCATACCGGAAACAATGTACCGAATAACGATGATGATTATTATACTCTTGAAGTTGTGAGTCAATCAGTTACGATTGAGAAGAAGGAAAGTAAAGATCTCGGAACTATAAACATTATTAAATGAGAGGGCTGATTGTAGCGGCTTTCGTTTTTGTTTCTCTGATTTCATACACCCAGGTTCAATCCAGGGGTCAGATCTGGCTCGGTGCAGGTATCAAAAGAGAGATTCACAAGGATTTTGTCCTTAGTGCAGGAACGAATGTGCGCTGGTTCAATGATGGAAGAATTAAAACGCTTTACCAGGAAGTCTGCATTAAAAGCGAACATCTTGATTGGCTTCGTCCGTCTGTTGAATATCGCATTGTCACATCATATGATGATCTCCGCAATTACTCCAATGCGCACCGTCTGAACGTGAACCTGGATTTCAGAACAAAAGTGAATGACTTTAAACTCGGAATGCGTTTTCGTTATCAGGGATACCTGGGCGGAGGAATTGGAAACGGTTCAGATTTAGATCCGGCGTATCGCTTCAAACCGTATGCAGAATGGAAGAATAAATCGCGTTATACTCCTGAGATTTCGGCGGAATATTTCTATAATCCGATTCCCGGACCGGTTGGAACCCGATTCAACAGAATGCGTTACGGTTTGACGATGAATATTGATGCTAAAGGCCCTAACGATTTTGGAATTACCTATTACTATGGACGTAAATTCAATACCGGAAAGCCATACACTGAACACATTCTTTCATTGGAATATAGTTTCGAGTGGAAGAAACCGAAAAAGAAAAAAGATGTTACGGAGTAATTTTCTTCAAATTAAAACAAGTCGGGGCGAATCTTGATTCGCCCCGACTTGTTTTATTGAAAATCTATTTAGAACAAAGCATCCCGCCGTTGGCTATCCAGTTTCAACAGGATAAAGAACATCATGGAGAATGCCATCATGGAAGATCCTCCATAACTGAAAAATGGCAATGGAATTCCGATGACAGGGGCCAGGCCAATGTTCATTCCCAAATTCACGGCGAAGTGATAAAAAACTACCATTCCCACACAATAGGCATACACGCGATTAAAGGTTGAACGCTGTCGTTCGGCAATTTTCAGGATTCGAAAGAGCATGAAAAGGTATAAAATCACCACAACAGATGTTCCCATGAATCCCCATTCTTCCGCGAGGTGACAGAAAATGAAATCTGTTTCACTTTCAGGAACGTGATTTGCGCGAACACTTGAAACACTAGCTTCGCGGAACCCTTTTCCCATTAATCCGCCTGAACCAACGGCTGCCATTGCCCGGTTCCGGTTATAATCATCACCGTCGGGATCTTCTTTCAGCCCTAAAACCAATTCTATACGATCTTTTTGGTGTGTTGCAAGACTTTCAAAAGAGAAATTAACAGCAGTAGAAAGCCCACAGGAAAGCGCCCATCCAATGACTATGACGATAAGTATTCTACGTCTTTCTCGTTTAGCTGAAATCCAGCGAAGAAACAGATATGCTAAGATTCCAAGTAGGGTAATCACAATCAAAACCCCGATATAACC
>CBFGMW010000053.1:0-9977 GCA_965649925.1 uncultured Fluviicola sp. | reverse complement strand
CCATAAACCGGAGTCTTCATAACTGTATTTTTTAATATCCCTGCCGCGTAAAATCGGTCGTATAATTTCGGCAGATTTTGGATCTTCCGCAATTAGTTCATCTTTCTTCTTTCCGTCAATAATAAAAGCCTCATTGTATCCGGTAAGAATACCGCGATTGATCTTGATATCCCAATCCTTCAATGGAGTTCCTACCGCTTCAATTTTGGCTTTGATGCGTTGTTCGATTTCACTCAAAATAATCCAGCTTTCGGAGGTAGCGTAGTTCATTTCGTTCCCCTGTTCCTTCACGTAATCACTCAGTTTGCTCAGTACATTTTCTCTGACAATACAAGCCCTCGTTGTTTGTGTGTTTTTCTGCTTTGAGAACAACAAAATGTTTGTGTCTACGGTTGCCGATTCGAAGATTTTCTGTCCGGCAAAATCAATCAACAAAAGCGGATTTGTGTTTTCAGCAAAGAACTTTCGTGTGTTTTCACCATAGCCAGCCCGCATCCATTTGTTAGAAGTTATGAAGCATAAATGTCCGTTCTCTTTGAGGATTTGCCAGCTTCGTTCGTAGAATAAAGAATAAATATCTCCACTTCTGGCGAAGGTGTTATACCCTTGGGTTTGATACATTTTTGCCAGTTTTCCGCCGTCATTTTGCAACTGAACATAAGGAGGGTTCCCAATCACAATATCAAAGCCATCTTCCAGGCCAAACATCCATTCCAGGTCAAAACAAGATGCAGTTTCGTTTTGGTCGTAGGGATTCCATTTCGAAAGATTTATAGCATCCTCTGCTGCAAATTCACTGTTTTCCTGCAATTGTTGTGATAGTTTTTCTCGTAATTTATTATCGCTATCTCGCAACAGTTTTTTTTCTGCAGCATTCCTGACATAAAAGTGTTTTTTTCTGATATCCAATAGTTCTTTTTTCGTTTCAGATATCTGTAAGTTCTCTAAATAGTATTGTCCGTTCTTAGGTTTTCTCTTCGGTGCAATCAATGTATTCGCCGCCACAAACTTCGTTTCCAAATTGGGAAGTGAACGCACTCCATAGTTTTCTTTTTCAAAATCAATTCTTTTCTCCTCAACGATCAATGAAATGAAAAAACGAAGTTTGCTGATTTGTGTAGCAATGGGTTGAATATCTATTCCGTAAATGCACTCTTCGATGAGGTGAAGTTTTTGTTGATAGATCCGCTCCCTCTCTTTTTTCTTCTCTTCTTCGGTTTCCTTTTCTTTTAAATCGAAATTTAGTTTTTCTAGTATGAGAATCATTTTATTTAGAATTCCCATTGGGAAGGCACCGGAACCACAAGCCGGATCGAGGATTTTCACAGCACGCAATTCGGTTGCAATGCGCTTCCGGAGAATTGGATCGTTCTCCAGGTCTTCCGATAGCTGTTCTTGTTCAAAGAGGTTCCGGAGCACTTCTGAACCAACCTCCGGCAGTTTGTTGTTCAGGTGGGCAATCAGGCTTTCGTCCACCATATAGCTTACAATTTCCCTGGGAGTATAGAATGAACCCGATTGTTTCCGTGCGCTGTCGCGGGTTTCTTTGTTGAAAGCCCCAAGTAAGTTTTCGAAAACATTTCCCAGCAATTCAGGATCAAGTGCTACCTGAACTTCGCTGGGGTCGTTTTCTTCCACCGTGAAATTATATTGTTCAAGTATGGGAATAATTCCCTTTTTTTCATCAAAGAAAACACAGTTGGGAATAAACGCCCGGTGTTTGAAGTTTCCGTTGGCCGCTCTTTTGTCGTTACGACTGAAACCATCGAGGTAAATTTTCTTCCCATCCGGATTTTCCTTGTCGAGGCATTCAAACAATCCTCCATTCAGGAAAGGAACTTTTTCAAAAAGCTTCAGAACATCTTCTTCCGGAATACTAAACAACTCCGCGTAACGGTAGAGTGTTTTAAGATCACGGGTATTCATGAGTTTTGCGAATGCACGCTCATCAATGGATTTGTTTAATGTTGCAAAAAACAGGTTTTGCAAAATGGCATTATAGAAAGAGCCGTCGGTTGTACTGGTTGGGTCAAAATCTTTCAGAACGGTTGAAAGGTATTCTTTATTGAACAGGGAATTGGGAACCAACTCTTTTTGTTTAATGAACCAGCAAAAAAGCAAACGGGTAGTCAAACGAATTAGCTGTACTTCTAATTTTTCCCGGTCGTCTTCCGCAATCGTGGTATCATTAGGATATGTAACTCCAATTTCCTCGGTAAGTGTCCACTGAAACCATTCAAATAATCGGTTGTAAAAATCCTTGGTAAGCTTTTCAACGGAGAAGGCCTGCTGGATGGTTTCCAGATCGGAGAATTTACAATTCCCGATGCGGTCTTTGAATGTTTTATTGGTTTCTACCGGATCTACGAAATAGGTATACCGTTTCCACGAAGAATAGCGGTTTTCACCCTTTTCCCCATAGTTCTTTCGGATAAACGAGAACCGGAAGTTTTTGTATTGGTCGTGATAAACAAAGATGGCACCGTCTTTAAAATCTTCGCGCAGGACTTTTTTCGCGATATCAAACTGTTTTCTGCGCGAAGAACGCGAAGTAAGCGGCCCATCATACTTACAGGAAAACACTATGAGATCTTCGGAGTTCTCAAAAGATGCTTCACCGATTTTGGTAAGCTCAGAGAACTTGTCAAATTTCGTTTCGGTAGTGATGTAGTTATTAATATTCTCATGTTGTGGAACAAACCGCGAGATACTTTGAGAAAAAAAATCGGAAAGTGAATGCGTGGAGAAGTTGTGAGTGAATTGAGCTACTGGTGCTGTGTTTAATGCTGCCATAGTGTTTTAGTTTTGGCAAACATTCCTTTCTATTTCCTAATAGCAAATTCTCTTTTCCCAAAGCTGCTTTTTGAGCTCCCGGTTCTGATAAGTTTTTTCCATAAACGATTAAAAATTGTCGGTTTCTGACTAAAGAAAGTGTTTATGATTAAATGTTTTTCACAAGTTTAGTTTGGATAGAAACCAAAAAAAGCGGGGGAACCCGCTTTTTTTTTAACCTCGAATTAATAATTTATGGTGTTAATTTCGCTTTCGCTTGTTCAACCAGTGCTAGTAATGTCGGGAAATCATCTTTATCTAAGAATACGAAGGAGTCCTGATCATATTTTTCCAGTTTCAAATAAGTTGACCAACTCCCTTTACTCCAAAAACAACCGGCTTCAAAACCATCGCGGCTTTTAAATGAAACCTCAGTATAATTTGTGACTGTTGATGGAAAAATGTTCTCCTGGATGATTTTAATTGATTTCAGTAATCCTTCAACCTCATCAGCGTCCAATACTGCTGTTTTTGTGTCATTGGAGTATTTTCCGATTTTTTCATATTCAAATCTCAGTGCGCTTTGTTTTGTGTTCGAGATTAAGTCCGTGTAATAGATCACTGAAATTTCAACATCGTTAATAGAGCCGATCTCTACGTACTCTTTTTGAATTAAAGCACCTGCTTTGGCAGAAAACTTTTCCGCATTACTCAATTCTTGTTCTTTGGTCTGAGCCAAGGTTACATTCGTTACCATTAAGAATATCCCTAAGGCCATAAACACTTTTGAAGTCTTCATTTTATTTGTTTTTATCCTACTCATATGGCTTTTCAGGTACGCCCCGTTTAATTATGGTTTCTGGACTCCATTAACTGTTGTGTTATGTTTTGATACTTGAATAGAAAATAAAAGCGGGGAATCCCGCTTTTCAATTAACCTTTTAGTACAGTTAGCACACATTCTACGAACATTCTTCTTGGCCTGGGCCCGGAGCTGCTTTTGCAGCACAACTCAATTGCTGCTTCAATTTGTGGTATTTTGAATCGGGGATAATTCCGGTGGATTTTGTGCTTGAGGAAATCTCTTTCCCATTTTTCCTCACAAGAGAAAAAACGAGCATCCCGGTTGTCGCGGATTTTACGATTGTCATAGTTACTCCAATCTTCGGCTAATATGTCGTTTGCCATGTTCTGGTTATTTAATTGAACAAATGAAAGGTGGTTAGGCTAGGGTGATTTAGGGTGATAGAATCAAATCATTTAGTGAATGAAAACATTCTCGATTAACTCGAGTGACAATTTCTACAACAGTAATAGCACCCATTTGATTTTGGATAGGTTTTTTTTGATTCCTTGACTGCTGGTTCACAAGAGTCAAAATTCCCAAGATACATTCGGTTTTCTTCCGATGGCATAAAAGAACATTCCAATTTATGGACCTCATGATCTCCGTTTGCCTGTGCTTTTTTGTTTACATAATAGTAAGCCATAACGTTGTTTTAATAATTAATATTCCGGCGTTCTGCCAGTTTGACCTGCAAATATTCAGTTCCTATTTCGGACAAAAGAAATTCACTTTCCCAATCACCTGATTCAACCTTCCAAATGTGGTTTTCACCTTCCCGAATTCACGAACTCAATCCACCATCAGCAACTTACAAGGCGACGGATCAATTGCCACTAACATGGATCTTGACAAGCTTGGTGTAGAAACAATTGCCTGACCGGGTGCCAGGTTCGGAAGCCGGCTCCAGAGATTGTTGTCGACTCCGCCAATGGAGCGTTTCAGGCGACTGACTACGTTTGAATCGCTGATCTTGTGCAGGATGAAACTGTTTATGAGGCCCAGAACTTCGTCCGGTAAGTGTTGCGGTAACTGGGTTACGAAAACAAGTCCTAACCAGCGCTTTCTTCCTCTGCGGGCAATGCGCGCAACTTGCTGGAAGAGGTTAGACATCTTTGCGATTTTATCGCTCGACAGGAATTCGTGTGCTTCCTCAATAATAATGGAAACCGGGGTAGGGGATTTCTCCTGGCTCATAGCCAATTCGTAAGCAACTTCCTGAGCTTCCTGAATTCCTTTCAACAGATCGGTGATGACCAGGTTATTGATGATGGTGGAATCCGAATCGCTTAAGTCAACGATGGTCATGTTTCCCGGTTGTATCAGTTCTGAATACGGAATGGTTTGCGCATTGCGGTTGTCGAACAGATTGGTTCTGTGTAACTGCCAAAGCTTGGAGAGTAAAGCATTCCAGCTGATCTCGTTATTTGTCTCGACAGAATTTATGCGGGCTTTTACCTTGCCAATATTCTCTTTTAATATGGGATTATAAAGAGTACCCGACTCTTTGGATCCAACTTTGTCCCGAATGAAACCGGCAATGTCTATCAGCATAGAGAGCGTTAATTTCGGCCAACCTGTTTCAAACTCGTCAATTTCAATAGCTTCTGATTCCTGCTCTTTAGTGGGGTAAATTCCAACGTCACGAAGGATGAGTTTTGCTGTATCATAGGCTTTAAAAAAGCGGCCCAGCTGAGCTTCTGTTAAACCAAGAATGTCGGCAACGGCATAGGGTGATAAAGAAGAAAACTTCAGTGTAAACGGGAGAATGTTTGTTCCTTTTTTTGCACGTGTATCTTTTCCGTGAAGGTGCAGCACGCGAATATTACTGATTCCTTTTGCCTGGATTCCGCGGTTGCTCAAAAGTTTCTGCATTGTTGCGTCAGTAGTTGGTTCACCAACATGCGTGTATTCTCCTTCCGTATCGATCACGATAGTTGCAATTCCTTTTTCCTGAAACTGGCACATTAAGCCGGAGATAGTTGTAGACTTACCGCCGCCGGTTGTTCCAAGAATTCCAATGTGCCGGGGCAAAACGGTTTTGGTGTTTGAAGGAATTCCAACTTCAATATCTTCATGACCGATTGCCATTCCCAGCGTGATTCCCGGTTGCTGTTTCACCTTCAGCACATCTGCTGTTTCTTCTTTGCTTAACACAAATACGGGACTGTTCGGAAGCGGGCGGAATCGAGGCGGCATAATAATATCCTCTTTCAATTCACCGATCAGCTCGATCTGCACTTTTCCATGAAAATTGGGCATGAACAATGCGCCGTTAATGGAAGTAGTAACAATCATCGGCGAATCTCCGCGAATGCCATCGGGTTCATGAAATGGTCCGGCAACAACAATTCCGCGATAGACTCTGCCGTCGCCACCATTTTCTGCTGTACGACTGCGAATTTCGATGATCGAATGCGCTCCTATTTCCCGGATATGTTTTTTGGGAATTAAAACGGTGATCAGGTTGTCTTCACTGTTTGGCAGGTCAAACATGGTCATTCCGGTTGCACCTATGCAATTTGCATCTTCTTCCCATTCACCGCCATTTGCGTTTATTTCCTCCATAATATGTGCTGGAAATATTATTTCTCCTTTATTATCGTGTGTTTCCATACTATGATTTTAGTTTTGATAATACATCTGCCCGTGTGTGCGCCTGATCAATGGACGCCATGAAATCATTTTTCCCGAAGGCGTTTTTACAAAGATTTTCTGCCAGATCAAGCAGCATTGGCGTCCCCGAATGCAATTGCAGTGCGCTATCCGCCATGGCAATTAAAGCTGCCGTTTGAATGTGATCAACATGGCAATAAAATATTTGCGGCGGTGAGAGTTTGGAGACTTTGTAAACTCCAACGGCAATTTGATCACCGGCTATTTTTGCGAACTGTTCGTATTCGTTTTTGATATCCAGCCGGGTATTGCCCGAATTAACCATTTGTACCATCTTATCTTTCATTGTTTCGACGATCAGGTATTCGAACGGATGAAGTGCATTGCCAAGTACCCAAAGTTCGGGCTGTGCGCACGCCTGAACATACACAAAACGTTCGTGATTGATCAGCCTGGTCATCAGATCAATGGATTTGTCTTTTACCTCCTCTCGGTTGGCCCAAAAACCCATCATGAGTTCATAAGGTGCCGGAAATCCATAGCCTAACAGCCATTTGGAGTTAGCTTTTTCAAGCAGAATAGCACGTTCTGCGTATGCTCTGATACTGCGCATTGCCAGACTGTTGAGTTTGGTTTTGTCGTCATGTTGTCTTCGCTCAATTAATGCCACAGCTTCCTCTAAAGAGCTGCAGTTGTTGAATCGCAAATCACGCCGGAACAACTGGTGAGAATAACTTCCGTGCTGCCCCTGATAGTTAACCAGGCAAATCCCCATTTGGGTAATGGAAATTGGCAGTGAATCGTAGGTTATACTGAAACTTCCGCATGCCGTAACAGCACCATTGAAGAGAAAACCTTTGTGAATTTTCTCTATGAGCTCAATGGTCGTATCGGAATGTAAGCCGGCATGAGGTACTAGCGCGCTTTTCTCAACCAATGGAAACAATTCTTTTCGTTTAACCTCCTGTGATTCCAATTCGCCCTTCTTTGCTGCGAATAGTTCTTTTTCAATCTCGGAATAAAGTCTTGCAAGATTCCTGTCTACCTCCCAGGTTTTAATATTGATCGCGTCCGTATAGTCTTCCCCATATAGTTTTTTGAAGTAGTCAATGGACTGACGCCCATCGTTATTTTGGGGATTTCCGGTTTCGGGAGTAATGTTTTTCATAACAGCATATAGTTTCTATTTAATTCCGGAAATAATTCAGAAGTTCGACATCAGAGTCCGAGTTTATCCAGGAATGAAGGCCCATTGGTTACAGAATAGGCAAGTTCTGATGCATACTGACGAGCTACTTCAGAGGGAATCCCGTATTTACCGATTAATATTTCCTGGCTTTTCCGTGTAAACTGTGAATAGGTGAGTCGTTTGGTCGATGAAACGGTTTCATTAATGACTTTTGCTCTGGGAGCCAGCAGTTCCAGTGCCAAATAATCGGCTTCGTTTTCTGAGTTGAAATTAGACCAGCTCAGGAAAGAACCATTGCCGTTGTTTTCGATTAAAAAAGTATATGGATCAATGGTTATCCCTTTAATAACAGAAAGCGCCAATTGTGGATTGCTTGCCGCTAAATTGCCGTTCAGCACATCCTCAATCTCTTTCCCCAATGCCAAAATGGCTTTTTCTTTCGGGACATGGTAATCAAGCAGGAAATGGCTCACTTCATGTGCAACCGTGAACCGCTGCTGGATCTCGTTTTGCGAATCCTCAACAAACATAAATACTGACCCGGTTTTGATCATCAATGCCCCGTGAAGGCCCCGGTCATTCACGTCGAATTCAATAGAGATAGTTCTTTCCGCTAACCATGTTTCTATTTTTTGCAGACTCAGTTCTTTGATCATAACCAGATCAATGATAAGTGATGCATCAACCGCACTTACAATATCGAAGCTGTCGCGGTACACCTGATCTACAGTTGACCAGAATTCACGCGCTATTCTCTCAATTTGCGGTTTGCTGAATCTCATTTCCCGTTTTTCTTGCCTTCTTCCTTATCTCTGGCAGCCATCAGAATACTTCCCGTAGGTACGGTGAACTTCATTATAGTATTAACATGCTTGATCACTTTAGTCAATTTGCTCATATCAATATTGACATATTCACTAATGATTGCCAGACGTGGTTTAAAATCAGATTCAGTGACGTCAGGAGATTTGCATAATGCCAGTTTGTAATATCGATCAAGGGAGCAGTCAAGAACTTTGAGCAATTCCTGTTCTGATATTTTTTCGAATTCACGGTACATTTTTAGAGTATAGGCCATGAACTCATGGTTATCCTCAACGCGTGCAATGGCGCTTTTCAAGAAATTCAGTTTAGTGATCATTTTAATAAGTTTTTAATCTTGTTTTTGATGTCATTTCTTTCAATCACTTTCTTAATGCGGTCTTTATGCTTCTTTACTACATTACTCTGTTCAGAAACCGTCAAACTTGCAATTTGCAATTCATCACTGTAGTCATCCGTTTCTCTTATATTGGAAAGAACCATAATCGCCAGGGAAATATCCTTCTCGGTATGGAAATGATCTTCAAGTACTTTTCGAATTATTGTCATAGTCTCATCAGATAGAATAGTGGAATCTGCAGAACTGTGTGATTTCAATATACTATTCCCGTTTTGTGTCCATTGTTCGACATCTTCGAGCAAATTTTTACCTAAAGAATGTTTTTCTTCCTTTTTTAGGATGTTTTGGAGATCACGCAGTGCAGCTAATTTTAAAAAACCATATAATGCATATCGTTCCGGGTTATAGGAATTCGGATTAAAATAATAGCTCAGAAAGGCGTCATTTACTGCTCTGGAAATAAAGTCGTTATCTTTTTTGGCGATCGTTTGATATCTGAATTCTAGATTTCCAGTTATCCTGATTCCATAGTTCTCATATAACCTTGACAAAGCTGTATCCTCTCCATTCTTTACCGCAAGATGAAGTTCCAATTCTTCGGGAGTAGCTTTCATAAGGCCAGTAAATAGTTAAGAGGAATATAATCCTTACAGAAAATTTTCTGTGTAATTGCTCCGGCATCATTACGTACCGCAGAGTTGTGTATTATAGTATTCATTTCAAAGTATTTGGAGGAAAGGTTTAGCTTCTGTTTCAGTTGCCCAATTTTGTTTTCCTAAAGTGCTGTTTAACTTTCCCAGCCTTCATTTTCGCCTTCCAAAAATTTCAGATCCTTGAAATCAATCAGCACAGAAACCTTCCAAAAGGCAGTTGAGGCAAGATTGCGAACCTGTTCGTTTATTTTTTTGAAGGAATAGTTTTCCCAGTATTCATGCGTGATTCCGAAGATTTGTTCGTGGAAGAACTAACTCTTTCTTTCTAACTATTGTCGAGCTATTATACTTACTGTTGGATATACTAATTGTGGATGACAGGTGCACCCCGGATGCTAGCTCCGGACTGATTCACAAACGTTTGCAACGCTTGCTCTGATCGGGAGAACAGAAAGGGCGGTGCGAAAAGATTTCTCCCGAAGTCGAAGCCGAAATGGCCCGCATAAGATGCGTGGATACATACGGCAAGTATTCAAATTCCAAAAATTACGAAACGATGAAAAGAGGAATTATTTCCGCCTTGGGGATTTTTATTGCCCTGGGAACAATAGCAGTTACTGCTTCATGTGAAAAAGAACAACTGAAACCTGCGAAGGAAAGTAAGGAAAATACAACCCCTGATAATACCAAAGATGGTGGAGACGATGATGACGACCCTGTAATCAGAGGGAAGGTGAAAAA
>CBFGMW010000052.1:0-10003 GCA_965649925.1 uncultured Fluviicola sp. | reverse complement strand
AAACGCAGCAGAATGTGATCAGATTTTCTCGATGTTGATGGGTGACGAAGTTCCGCCGCGTCGGGAATTCATTGAAAACAACGCGAAATACGCTAAAATCGATATTTAATCAAATGAAACTGTCCGCTATGGCGGACAGTTTTTTGCTTAATCAAACCTTCTGACATGAAAAAAGCCCTCGTCTTTATTCTTGGTTTAAGTCTGCTGGTTTCTTGCGGGGAACAAGTTGTGGACAAAACCAATACGCTGGAAAAATTTCGTCTGAATAACTACGAAATGATTCTGGATGCGAAGGCTAAATTTGGAAATATCCGCTTTAAAATCCCGTCATGTTTTTTGAGATATTGGTCTAAAAGTACCATTCGTCAATATTCTTTCGAAAGACATACCCGAACGTTCAATGCTTATTTCTCAATAGAACGGTTTAAAGAATCGGAGCGCGATCTGCCTTTCCTGGCAAACGAAATCATGACGAGTGATATGCTGAACCTGTTTCATGATGCTTATGTCAAAAAACGCATAGAAACAGAATGGACGGGGATTAGCTCTTTGAAGAAGAATCTGCCTAAAAAAGTTAAGTTTCCGGGACTGATCCAGGTTGTTAAAGATCTTGGTTCACCCAATGGTCAATATTACGTTATTGCAACGCTAAAGGTCAAAAAAGAGTACTACATTTTTCAATGGACAACTCAACGCGAAATGCTGGGTTATACCTATGACGATTTCGAAAGTGTTTTGGCTACAGTTCGAATTATCAAATGACACGTCAGGAATTAATTTTACTTTTTCAGCAGGAATTACCGGGAGAAGAAACACATATTGGTTTCGCGCCTGTACGTGGCCGCACCAGTGATTTCCTTGCTTCCGGGAAGCCGTACCGCGAATCTGCTGTTGCAATCATTCTTTTCCCCGTTAATGACTCAAATGAGCCTGGTGTATTGGTAACACAACGGCAGGAATATGAAGGAAAGCACTCCGGTCAGTTGAGTTTTCCAGGTGGGAAACGGGAAGAATCCGATCCGAACCTGCTTCAAACAGCTATTCGTGAATGTGAAGAAGAAATTGGCTTGCTTTTACAAGAGGATTTAATGATTGGTAAATTGTCGCAGGTTTACATTCCTGTTTCAGGGTTTCTGATAGATCCGTATGTCTTCTACATAGATCAGCTTCCCAATGAATTCCGGCTGAATGAAAGAGAAGTAAAAAAACTGCATTATATATCGTTAAATCCACTTTTTACAGAAGAAGCCATAGAGCGAAGGGATGTAGAGGTTTTACCCGGACGAATCGTTGAACAGATTCCGCATTTTGTTCAGGGAGATGTCGCTATTTGGGGTGCAACAGCTCTTCTGTTAAATGAATTGAAAGCGCTTTTCCTGAAAGACAATTTCTAACTATTCAACACGTGGTGACATAGAAAAGTGGTAACACAATTATAAGCTCAAAATTTCATTTCTTATTTCAGAGCCATGTGATTATGGTTTCTCCCAATGCCTATCTTCTATAAAAATTCTCCTCCCGTTGGATTCACTCAGTCGGACGTATGGATGCTAAAAACTATGTGATTATGTTTCACTAAGATCACTATGTGTTTATATAAACCCCTGTTTGTTTGTGTTGAGACTTAGAATCTGAATCGTGCAAATCCGAATGCTGTAGAAACACTGTTGGAGTTTTCTGTGAAGAAAGACAAAGCATCACTTGAAGCAATTCCGCATTCGTAAGAACCATCTTTAATGATAAAGGTAATTCCCACAGGAATATTGTTTTTGTAGATTCCTCCACCATAATAACCTGCATTCAAAGCGATCCATTTTACCGGTCTCACTTCTCCACCAAAAGAGAATACGGCATTTTGAAGAGATCCGGGGTTTTCTCTATCGAAAGGTGCAACCATATCGAAACCTACTTTCAGAAACTTGAACGGCTCAAAAGCAGCTCCGAATCTGAAATCGGCAGCGTTTTTCACAACGTATTTTTCCTGACCTTCCAATGTTAAAATTCCCCCATCCTGTAACAACTGATTCACGGAGCTTGTAATATCGTTATCGCTCAATCCTGCTAAGCTGAAATTACCAAATAAGGTATCCTTAACGCGGTAAACATTTTGTGTGTAGGTTACCGATCCGATATTGTTAACGGCAACGGCAATTTTTAGCTTATTGAATAAAATTGCACTTGCAGCCAAATCAACACCATATCCTTGTCCAACCGCTGGTGGTATGCCCCCTTTGTAATTCAGGACATTTGCGCCACCGATGTTTCCGTAATCGATATTAAATGCAGGAGTTATCGAAGAATACATAGCCAGACCACTGTTGTCGCTTGTAAGGTCAAACATGGCCATAGATGAAATGATTCTACCGCCTACACCACCATAAAGCACAAATACTGAATCGATACCGATGATTTTTCTACCATATCCGAAGTTATATGATCTGCTCCAAACCATTCTGATTTTAGAGCCGTTGGTAAGGCTGCTTAAGCTAACCGGTACAGAAACATTTCCTTCAATAACTGCCGCGAGCGTGTCTTGTGAAAGATTTTCGCTATTCGCAACACGTGAAGTGTCTGATCCTACAACGATAGTCAATGAATCGAATAGGGAAGAAAGTTTTCCTCTGAAAATAAGATCCGTTGTTTGTTTATTCAATTTAGAATAGTACTGATAACTTTCCCTGATGTTGAAAGCAATACCTCCGAATTTCTCTGTTTGATACGCAAATCCTGCCCAGTTAAAATCCAGATTCATCGTAATTCCCGCTTCTGCATAATTTGCGGCTGCTTCTCTTTGTTGTTGGAAGTTGAATGGTTCCGAATTGGTGTTCGTTACTTCATTTCGAACCGTTTTGTAAAGGTTTCGGAGCTTCGAAGCATTTAGTGAGTCACTGTAAATACTGAATGCAAATTCGGTCGATCCGACAGTGAATCGCTTGTTCTCATAACCGGTTCCCCAGCCCAAGGCAGAAACATTGATTCCTAAACTTTGATAATCCGAAACAAACGGAGTGGCAACTCCTTTTCCAACAGTTGAGAATGCAACACCTTGTGTTTGAGCCGATAAATTGAATGTAATTCCTAAGAATAGAAGTGGGATAAGCGCGTAGATCTTCATAAATTAAGTAGAATATGAACGAAAATACGAAAAAAGCTGAAAGTGGAGGATTTATACAAACAAAAAGAGGAGTAAATTCTCTAAAATCTACTCCTCTTTTCGCTAAACCATGCTAAAACTATAAAACCCAAAAATCAAACTATGAAGATTGATTCTTTCAACAAAGGTAAGAACTTAATATGCCTGCACAAGATTTTTTTAAAAGACTTTTGTTCATAAAAACGCGTATTCTTGAATTCTTGTTTATGTGCTTATTCCTTTGAGATTACTGCTAACTGACTTTATTGTCACTGTAAGTGCCAGAATTATTGCGTTAACGGTTACAATTATGGGTGCTACCGAGAAGTTATATTGAATTGCTAATAAAACGCCGACAATGCAAGAAACAACACTTACTATTGCAGAAATCCAAAGCGCGCTGCTTAATCTCTTGACTAAAACGATGGCTGTACTTGATGGAAGCACCAAAAGACCGACTACCATTACCA
Source organism: uncultured Fluviicola sp. (assembly GCA_965649925.1). Taxonomy (GTDB): domain Bacteria; phylum Bacteroidota; class Bacteroidia; order Flavobacteriales_D; family Crocinitomicaceae; genus Fluviicola. The sequence continues at coordinate 6,400 of CBFGMW010000052.1, read as the reverse complement.
CTCCAACACTGTCAAAACAAAGGACCGAATGTATGCTTACAAGCAGCAATAGAATCCATTCCCAGCGTTTTTCCTTCCCACCAATCGACTTAACAAAATTGCTGTCGAATAAAACAGCCCGCCATTGGGGCAGAAAAACGGAAGAAATCAAAACAATTAGAATAGTCAGTGGCAGCATGGTGTAAAATGCTTGCGGACCGATATCAAAACCATTCCGAACGGTGTGATATAAAACAGTAGTTTCCAGGTCGCCATATAAAACGCATTCCTGGTCTATGTCAGTGTTCTTTCCTGTGTACAGTGCAATTAAGATAACTCCTAGGGCAAAGAATGACGTGAAAACTGTACCAATTGCCGCATCTTCCTGTGTATTGAACTTACGCTGTAACCAACGAATTCCTGTGGAGCTGATTATTGCTGCAATGATGGATCCTACCACGAATTGCCACCCTGAGAGTTCTCTGCTGATCAAATAAGCTACTACAATTCCCGGAAGTACTGCATGAGAAATAGCGTCTGCAACCATGACCATTTTCTTGAGAATCAGGAATACTCCTAGCAGGGAAGCAGGCAGTGCCACCGTAATCGCAAGAATAATCATCCATATTTCTGCTGAACCTATCATGACTTGAACTTGAAAGATTTAATGAGTAATCCCAGTCCAAACAGAATAGATAGCATAATTACCATTGCCGGACCGGTTGGAATATCCAGCGAATATATCGATAAGGTTGTTCCGCTGACTGATGCAACTACTGCAATGACCAAAGAACCAATTGCCAGTTTTACAATGCTGTGTGTGAACATCCGTGCGCATGTAACAGGAACAATAAGCAGGGCAGAGGTTAAAACAACTCCAATTGCCTGAACACTAATTGCTACGGAGCAAATAATAAGAATATTGAAAATGATATCGAGTAATCGTGTATTAAAACCTCGTGTTTTCATATATGTTTCGTCAAAACTTCGCGCAACTAGTTCATGCCATTTTAAGATGATGATTCCGGTTGAAAAGAATGCAATGATTCCCATCATGTAAATGTCGTTCCAGTTAATCGCAGAAACTTTTCCGAAAAGAAAATCATTTAGGCCTGAGCGGGCAAATTTCGGATTGAGCTGGGCAAAGGATAAAAACGATAATCCTAAAGCAAGAAATGAACTTAATGAAATGGCAAGAAGTGCGTCTGATTTTAAGGTGGTTCGTTTCGTTAGAAATGAAATAGATTGCAGAGCGGCCCATCCGGCACAAATGGCGCTGACAAGAACCAGCCACGAAGTGAGTTTGCCGCTAATTAGAAAGCCAATGACAATACCTGGCAACACGGCATGTGAAAGTGCATCGCTGATCAGGGCCTTTTTCTGCAGGAATGTAAATGTTCCAACCAGCGCCGCCACAATACTAATGAGTACAACGGCCAGAAACAATTTGATGAGAACAATATCCATTTTACAAATGACTTTCGTTGAATAACTTACCGTAAACTCCTTGTAGTATTTCGGGTTTTAAAACTTCGTTCTTAGGACCGTGCATTACTAATTTGTTGTTCATTAGAAGCACTTCATCGAAATATTGGGCAACGGTAGACAGATCATGGTGCACCATTACGATGGTCTTTCCGTTTTTACGAAGTGTTAGTAAAAGATCAAGGATATTTTCCTGCGAAGCCATATCAATTCCCACAAATGGTTCGTCCATCAAAATTAAATCTGCCTGCTGAGCCAGTGCACGGGCTAAAAAAACACGTTGCTGCTGACCTCCTGAAAGTGCTCCGATCTGCTTTTTGCGAAGTGAATTGATGTCAACTTGTTCCAGTGCCAGGTTGATCAAATCTTTATCAGTAGATTTTAAATGCTGAAATAACTTTTTGGGATTTAATCGTCCCATTCCAACTACTTCTTCAACTGTTACCGGAAAATTCCAGTCTACCGATTCGCGCTGTGGAACGTAAGCAATTCGCTGTTTCACTTTTTCCAAAGGTTCACCGAAAAACTCTACTTTCTTTGATGAACTTGGGATGATTTGAAGAATTGCTTTTAGTAAAGTACTTTTTCCGGATCCGTTCGGACCGATAATGCCGATCAGTTTTCCTGAACCCAATTCAAATGAAACATCAGTCAGTGCTACATGTTTGTGGTAGCTTACATTCAATTGTTCAACAACTATTGTTTTTTCTACAGTTGAATTCATCGTTTCAAAGCGTTATAAATGGTGTGACAATTTTCATGCAGCATGGAAAAATAAGTTTTTGCCTTTTTCGATCCGAGCGCATCAGAATAGAGTGTGCCGCCAATTTTTAATTGATGTCCTTTGCTTCGGCAGTTTTCTATGATAGTTGAAATGGATTTCGGATTGACAGAACTTTCTACAAAAAGCGCATTGATGTGATGATCAAGAATATATTGCTGTAAGTTCAGCATCGATTGAATGCTTGGTTCCTGAGTGGTAGAAGTTCCCTGAATGGCTTTTACCTTGCAGTTAAAGGCCCTGCCGAAATAATGAAAAGCGTCGTGTGAAGTAATGATTACGCGTTGTTCTTCAGGAATTCCGGTCAGCAATTCTTTTAATCTGAAATATTCTGCTGTTATTTTCGTGTTGAAGCTTTGAAAATTGGTTTCAAACAAAGGTGCATCTTGTGAATATTTGCTTTTTAACTCATTTTTCACTCCTTCCATTCCTTTCATCCAGGCAATAGGGTCGAACCATATATGCGGATCAATGGCTCCCTGAGCATCTACCTGAATTTTCTTTTCCTTCGGATAATATTCAGCAATGCTCATTACAGTTTTTCGTGTATTCAGATGTTCGAACAATTCAGCCATTTTTCCTTCCAGGTGAAATCCGTTGTAAATAATGACATCGGCATCTGAGAGGTAACGAGAATCTGAAGGTCGGGGATTGTAGCTATGCGGATCTATTTCTGGCCCCATTAACGCAACAACTTCATATTCATCGCCAACAACGTTTTTTACACAATCGGCAATTATGGAAGTAGAACAAACGATAAGTGGTTTCCCGCTGTCAGCTTTAGGGCTGCAACCTGCGAAACAAAAAAGAAGTGTTATGACGAGAACGTATCGCATTATTGAACGTGGATTACCGTGATTCGTTTTGCGATTACGGCAGAGAATTGAATTTGGCGGCTGTTGATTTCAACCAGGAACGAACCATCGAAACTGAATTTATTGCGGATAACCAACTCTGTTCCCAGTGTGCAGCCAATTTCGTTAAGATAAGTCAGGAATTCGGCCTCGCCGTCTTTTACTCCCGAAATAATGATCTTATCATTTACCGCGCAGGTACTTAGTGAAACGCTTTTTTGAGTTGGAAGATTTCCCTCAGAGTTCGGGATCGGATCACCGTGAGGATCAAACTTCGGGAATTCCAGGAAAGCATCCAGTTTTTCGGTTAGTTTGTTACTTTGAATATGCTCTAACTGTTCAGCAATTTCATGAACTTCTTCCCAGCCGAATTTCAATTTTTCAACTAAAAAAGTTTCCCATAAACGATGCTTGCGAATAATCATTAAGGCCGTTTGCCGACCGGTTGGTGTTAAACTGCAACCCTGGTATTTTGTATACTGAACAAGCGCTTTTTCAGAGAGTTTTTTCAGCATATCGGTTGCCGAGCTGGGTTTTGTCTGCATTTGCTCGGCCAGCAAATTTGTATTGATCGTATCTGTTGAATTTTCACTTAGCTGATAGATCGCCTTGATATAATTTTCCTCACTTTTAGTCAACATACTTAAATATTTAGGCTAAGTTATTAAATAATTTTAGACATACCTAAAAATAGTATGCTAATTGTGATTTCTTTAGAAGAAGTTCTTGATTAGAATGAGTGATTTCAAAAAAGAACCATTACTTTTGCACTCGTTATAAAGGAATTAAAAGTTAGAACAATGTCAGGAAACAGAACATTTACCATGTTGAAGCCAGATGCTTTGGAAAACAAGCACACAGGTAAAATCATTGATATGATTATTCAAGCAGGTTTTGAGATTAAAGCAATGAAATTGACTCAATTGAGCAGAGAACAAGCAGAGAAATTCTACGAAGTTCACGCTGAGCGTCCGTTCTACGGAGAATTGGTTGAGTACATGACATCAGGACCAATTGTGGCTGCAATTTTGGAAAAAGACAATGCAGTTGCTGATTTCCGTGCGTTGATTGGTGCTACTGATCCGGCTGAAGCTGCTGAAGGAACTATCCGTAAATACTACGCTGAGTCTAAAGGACGCAACGCAGTTCACGGTTCAGATTCTGATGAAAATGCAATCATTGAAGGTGAATTTCATTTCGCTGCTACTGAATTAGTTTAATCTGGTTCACAGGATATTAAAAGGGTTTGTTCAGCTGAGCAAGCCCTTTTTGTTTGTTATACTTTTTATTAATTCATGTAATTTCCCGCAGACGAGCTGATTTGAAAATGTCTTTGTGCCCTCGGCGGACTTTGCGGGAATATTATTTGAATTTTTCTAAAGCCTCATCAAGCGTAGCTAAAAAGTTAATGTGTTTTCCATTATTGCTTTCGTACAGGAAATCCTGGAAACTTTTGCTTGTAATTTCGCTGAAATCACCAACAATAGCCAAACGAACCCGATAAGTGGAGAATTTCTGAAGAATCTCACCGGCAATTCCGGTTTTCAGATCGAAAAAATCGGGTGTAATGTTGTCCTTATGAAGTATGATTCTGTCAAATCCGGAATAGTAGAGGTTTCCCAATAAATCAACTCCGTCCTCAATTCTTCGAATCACCAGTTCGTCTGAAATAACTTCAGCTATTTTGATTTTATCAATGTTGTGCTCTTCAATTTCCATTGCTTAAAAATAGCGAATTCTGCCTTTCCCATTTCCATTGAATAAGTGATTCTAATCGAGTTGAAAAATAAACCGGCGTATAAAACGATTTAGCTGATTATCAATGCCGTTTTTAGTTGAAAATATCTTTGAAGCTTGAAACGAACATTGTATTTTCGTGCTTCTACTGGAATTATGAAACAAACTATACTCTTTGCATTTTTTGCATGTTTTTGCAGCTTTCTCTTCGCTCAGTCTTTACACGAGACAGAATTAAACAATCATCCGGATTCAGGAGCGGAGCTGGTTGTTTCACCACGACCAATCAATCCTGAAAAAAGTGATTGCCAGCTCAATAAAATGGTTTTTGGCTGGCATCCGTATTGGATGAACGGTGCAGAGGACAATTACGACTGGGATTTGATTAGTGACTTTTGCTTTTTTGGTTATGAAGTTGATTATGCTACCGGAAACGCAACTTCTACCCATAACTGGCTGACCAATGATGCTGTTGATACCGCTTTGGTGAAAGGAAAACAAGTGCATTTGTGTGTGATGCTTTTCTCAGATCATGCTGCGTTTTTCGGAAATTCAACTGCCAGAACCACGCTTATCAATAACTTGGTTTCTACATTGCAGACGCGTGGTGCACATGGAATCAATATCGATTTTGAAGGAGTTCCGGTGTCTCAATCGGCAAATCTCACATCGTTTATGACTGATCTGGGAGCTGCCATGCACTTGGCGAATCCGAATTACAAATTGTCTATTTGTCTTTACGCGGTAGACTGGAACAATGTGTTTAATGAAACCGCGTTGAACACTCCCATCGATTTTTATACGATTATGGGATACGATTATTACTATTCGGGAAGTTCGCAAGCTGGTCCTACAGATCCGCTTTACGGATTTACGGATGGTTATGATTATTCGCTTTCAAGAAGTGTTTCTTACTATTTAAATGCCGGAATTCCGAAATCGAAGCTAGTTCTTGGCTTGCCATATTACGGAAAAGAATGGGAAACTACCTCGAATTCGATTCCTTCAGCAACTACGGGAAACAACAATTCAAGCCGTACTTATGCTTATGTGCAGACAAATTCCACCGGGTTTTATACGAATCCTGTTCTCAATACCCGTGCATCAAGCCGAGCTTATGTTTTTCAGAATGCGGGAACCTGGCGGCAATGCTGGATCTCAGAAGAAAACGAAATCCGTGATCGGTATGATCTGGTAAACCGCCGCGGATTAAAAGGAATTGCTTTGTGGACTTTTGGCTACGACGATGGTTATTCAGAACTTTGGGATGCGATTAATGATAAACTTACCAATTGTAATTCATGGGCATGTTCAGATACGCTTTATGATGAAGGTGGTCCGGAAGGAAATTATTACAACAACGAATTGGTGGAATATACCATTTCACCTCCCGGAGCAGTAGGAATAGATGTTACGTTTCTTGAATTCAACACAGAAGCCAATTATGATACGCTCTGGTTGTACGATGGAGCTTCTTCTTCTGCAAATTTGATTGGTGCTTATCATGGAACTGCTGGTCCGGGTTCGTTTACAACTACTTCCGGGAATTTGACTTTGAAATTCA
>CBFGMW010000051.1:0-10132 GCA_965649925.1 uncultured Fluviicola sp. | reverse complement strand
AAAAAAAGGATTTAAGATCGATTTTGAAAAGGATACGAAACTGTATTTGTAAACCATCTTCGAACTTCACGAAATGTTATGACGAGATTCCTCCTTCCTGTATTAATTCTTCTTTGTTTCACTGGGGTTGCACAGAATTTAGGTGTTCACCCTGTTTCAAATGATTATCAAAAACCAACAGATTCTTTGGTACTTCAAAAATTGGAGAAATGGCAGGATCAGAAGTTCGGAGTGATTATTCATTGGGGCCTATACGCTGTTCCCGGAATTATCGAATCATGGTCGGTTTGTTCGGAAGACTGGATCACCAGGGATTCTACTTCTTCTTATGACGAATATAAAAAGTGGTATTTCGGTTTGAAAGATTCTCTGAATCCGGTTCATTTTAACCCGGAGAAATGGGCTGAGGTTTCCCGGAAAGCAGGAATGCGTTACCTGGTTTTTACTACAAAACACCACGATGGCTTTTGTATGTTCGACACGCAGCAAACCGATTTTAAGATTACGGCCGGACCGTTTGCCTCCAATCCGAAAGCGGATGTGCTGGAACACGTTTTTTCTGCATACCGGAACCAGGGATTTATGATTGGTGCTTATTTCTCTAAGCCCGACTGGCACAACGAAAATTACTGGTGGCCGTTATATGCAACTCCAAACAGGAATAATAACTACGATACCGGTAAATATCCGTGGCGCTGGAAGCAATTTCAGGATTATACTTACAGACAGATTGGGGAAATTGTTTCCGGCTACGGAAGCGTTGATCTGTTGTGGCTGGATGGCGGCTGGGTAAGACCAAAAAACACGATTGATGCTGAAGTTCTGTCGTGGGGAGCACCTATTCCGGCGTGGGACCAGGAACTGGACATTGCAAGAATTGCAACAATGGCGCGGGCAAAACAACCCGGAATGCTCGTAGTTGACAGAACGGTTCAGGGGCCTTATGAGAATTATCAAACACCTGAACATACTATTCCTGAACAGCGTATCGATAATCCGTGGGAAACCTGTATGCCATTGGGAAATGACTGGGGTTATGTTCCGGATAACAACTGGAAAACTGCTGACCGTGTAATTGGTACGCTGGTAGAAGTTGTAGCGAAAGGCGGGAATTTATTGCTGGGAGTGGGGCCTAAGCCTGATGGAACTTTTCCGCCTGAAGTGGAAGAAAGACTTCTGGAAGTAGGAGCGTGGCTGGAAACAAACGGGACTGCCATTTACGAAACGCGAAGTATTGAACACTACCAGGATGAAAATGTGTTTTTCACACAATCAAAAAATGAGAAAACAACCTTCGCATTAGTTGTCTCTCAAGCCGGACAAACAACTGTTGAATGGACAACCAATCTCCCGAAAAAAGGATCGAAACTGGTTTTTGTGCCAACAGGAGAAACAGTGCGTTATAAAGTTTCGAATGGAAAAGTGGAAATTACTTTACCGAAGAAGTTCCTTCAGGCTCAAAAAACGAACCCGGTTTTGGTTTTCAAATTCGAGCTGGCTACTGAATAGTCAAAACACTTTTCAAGTGTAGGTTTTTGGAAGAAGAACCGATCAGTAATTCATATTCTCCTGATTCAATAACTTCTTTCAGATCACTTGAAATATGTGTAAACATTTCCGGCGTCAATGTGAAAAATAGTTCCTTGCTTTCTCCCGGTTTCAATTCAATTCGTTGAAACCCCCTTAACGCAATAACAGGCTGGGCCAGTGCTGTTAATTTGCTTTTCAAATACAATTGGACCACTTCTTCGCCCGTTCGTTTTCCTGTGTTTGTTAAAGTGAAGGACAGTTTTGCAGATTCGTTTTTTGAAATTACCTGTTTATCCAGTTTTGCATCGGAATAGGAGAATTGGGTGTAGCTTAATCCGAATCCGAATGGGAACAACGGTTCACCGGTTAAATTGTAATAATCGTCACTTCTCCCGGTTGGTAAATGATTGTAAGTAATCGGAAGCTGCGCTTCGGAAATTGGAAAAGTAATCGGTAAACGGCCAGCAGGATTAACTCTCCCCGTGAGTAAATTTGCTACTGCATATCCACCGGCTTCTCCCGGATACCATAAACTTACAATTGCATCGGCATCATTGATCCATTCGTTCATCGTTACGGCGCTTCCGCCAACAATTAAAACAACCACCGGTTTTCCTGTTTTGTGTAATTCCTGAATCAATTTCTCCTGATTTCCGGGCAAACGCAGCGAAGCACGATCCTGGAATTCACCTTCATGAATACCGACTACGATTACAGCCAGATCTGACTTTTCGGTTATTTTTACAGCGTTTTTAAGCTTCGAATCAAACGTGTTATCTGCTCCGTGATTCCAGATTAATCTGATTTTCCCGTTTCCATTTGGTTCTTTGAACTCAATTCGAACCGGATAGTGTTTGTCTTTCTTGAAAGTGAAAGGAATCAGATCTGTATGATAGCTTGTTTTCTCCCAGCGATCAATGAGTAATTCATCATTTATGTAAAGCCGGTAACCGTCATTTCCCTCTAAGCCAATTTTGATTTTTTTGGTTTCAGGAGCAATCAATTCTCCATCCCATTTTGCCGAGTAGAAATGATTGTCTAACTCCTGTGAAGGCCCGTAAAGTGTCCAGTTGAAATCAACTTGTGAATCGTTTCGTGATACAATCGGATCGCCCGAAAGACTCACGTTATCGTAGTAAGTTCCTTTCAATCCGGTATTGCCTTCATTTGCCAGAAATTTTGCTGGAATTGGGGTGTAGAGCGTGTCGGCATAGCTTACCGTTTCCTGGTAGTTTATTAAGATGGAATCTCCGGAAATTTGTTTTAATCCTTCCAGAATGCTAATAGGATTATTTCCCGGAGGACTGTATCCGCCCAGTCTGACATCACTCGCATCAGCTCCGAAAAGTGCGATTTTGTGAACGGAAGGACCAATGGGTAGCACCTCATTCTCATTCTTCAATAACACGAATGATTTTTCGGCTGCAAGTTGAGAAAGATCATTTCCCTTTGGTGGAACAGCGGTTATTGAATTTGGAATAGTAACGTATGGATTCTCAAACAAACCCAATTCAAATTTGGTACGAAGCACGCGTGAAACCGCATCGTTTAATCGGGTCATATCTACCTGTCCAGATTCGAAGGCAGGATAAAAAAGGGCTGCATGATCGTAGTCGGTTTGAAATATTACGTCCAGCCCACCTTCAATGGCATGTTTTCCGCTCAAAGCATAATCAGCAGCGGTATGATGTAAAACAACTTCACCTCCAACTGCGTTTGCATCTGAAATCACAAATCCTTTAAATCCCCATTCTTCTTTGAGTTTTTGATTCAGGAGCCAATCATTCGAAGAACAAGCTGTACCGTTCAACGAATTGTATGAGGTCATGATTGAGCGCGAACCGCCTTCATGAATTAGTCTTTTGAAGGGAACAAAATGAGTTTGCTCCAAATACCATTCGCTTAGATATATTGGGTAGCTGTCGCGACCGCCGTCACCCACATTCGCGACAAAATGTTTGGGCGTTGTAATAATTCCGCGTTGTTCGAACTCGCGTATAAATGCCAGTCCGATCTCACTTGTCAGGAACGGATCTTCTCCGTATGTTTCTTCTGTTCTTCCCCAGCGCACATCTGATGCAAGGTTCACCACCGGCGACAAAATCTGACGGATTCCGCGCATGTTACATTCCATTGCGATTTGTGCAGCTACATCGTGAACCAGCGCTGTGTCCCAGGTTGCAGCAAGACCAATTGCCTGTGGAAAAGCTGTGGTTCCCTGTCTCACTAATCCATGTAATGCTTCATCAAACGGAATGAACGGAATTCCCAAACGGGTTTTGTTTACAAAGTGACTTTGGATATTATTGATCTTCAGGGCAAGGGAAACTGCATCTTCGCCTGTGTTGTAGGTGAGAAGCTGCCCACCAGCATCGCCTTTTGATCCGGCACTTACCTGCAACCCGAAAATTCCGTGTTTGAACTTTCCGTTGGTTGTGTCTCCATCTGAAGGAATCATGAAAACCTGCCAGAATTTTTCTTCCGTAGTCATTCTGCTCAAGAGATCAGTTACACGTGCATCAATGGGTTGTGTTGAATCTTTATAGATCTGTCCAAACAAAAGTGTTGTGGGTAAGAGGAACAGGAATAAAAGGAGAGTTTTCATGGAGTAAAATTAAGTTATTTGGTCAATTAGCAAATAGGCTGAAGGTAGTCTTCCTGCTAACCCATTTTAATTCATTTGGTTTAGGGTAAAGTGAAATAATCAGTTAATTTTGGGGACATCAAGTTAAAATAACAATCATGAAAATCATACTATCCCTTTTAGTAGTTCTTTCTTCCGCTTTGGCAACCTCAGTTTCCGCGCAAGATTATTACGGAAACCGGTCGCGGAATTCAATTGAATACCTGGCATGTACAACAAACAGCGATTATTTGATCAAAGTTGATCACAAACGTTATTATTCGGCTTCTTATGGAATTGTTGATCTGAATAAAAAAGAAATTTTCCCGGCTGCGTTTGAAAAAGTGTATGTTTTTGCCAATGGAGCATTCCTGCTTTATGATGGTTATAAAACGATTCATGTTGACAAAGATTTTTCCATACTAAAGAGTTATGATGGTTACATTGGAGAGAATAACGCCTATTTTGTGGCAATCGGTAAAAGAAACACGCAGTTTCCGCTTGAAGTTTTTGATCTCAACGGAAATTCCCTGCTGGCTAAGTTGAATTTGGACATGAGTGTTGGTTATTACGTGACACCTCTTATAAACGATGAAGAAGCAAATAATGGTTTATACGTTGTAACGAAAGATGAGCGCTCGGGAAGACAAACTGCTGCGTTGTTTGATGTTCCTAACTTCAGATGGGTTACAGATTTTAATACGTATCAGTTTATTCCATACGGGACGGGCGTTTTAGCAATCAAAGACCATATCAAAAACCCACGCAGAGATTATTATGGAAGATATGATTACAGTGTTTATGAAGAATTCAATTTTAATGATTTCAAACTTCCGGATTCCAAATTCAATGCAGACTATTATGAAAACGGGAAAAAGGTAAAATCCTTTAACGATGCTTACTTAATGTACAAGAACACACTGGTTTTCAAAAATGAATCAGGAAAATACGGGATTGTTGACAAGAATTTGAAAACCATTGTACCCTTTGAGTATGATCTTACGGCAAATTTCACCCCTAATTCATATTTGAAATTTGCAATCCTGTCTAAAGGATCCGAGAATTTCCTGTTTAATGAAAAAGGAACTCAGATCTTAAAGCAGGGATATCAAAAAATCACTCCGCTGGGAGGAAATGTATTCCAGGTTCAAAAAAACAATAAATACGGGGTAATAACTTCGGCTGAGAAAGAGATCATTGCTATTAAATATGATTCACTGAATTACTCTTACCGCTATATTCTTGGTATGGTTGGTAATACGTGGGAAGTATTGAAAATTAAAAAGGAGGATGAGCTTACGGTTGCACAATCAGGACTTACATCTGTTCAGATCTTGGCGAACGGAGATTTGGCTTTGGAAAAAGATAAGAAATGGGCACTTATGAGCGGAGATGGAAATACTTCTGCCTTTGCTTATGAAGAAATTCAACTTTGCGGAGAACGCTATGTTTATAAAACGGATAATAAATATGGCTTCTTATCTGATGAGGGCAAACCTCTTTCAAAACCAATGTTCGAGGCAATTTTGTACGAAACCGACAATTTATACATTATCAGATCGAAAGGAAAATACGGTGTTATAGAGTTAGAGTCTGACACGGAGAAGATTAAGATTAATGAAAAGATTGCAGCGAAATATGATTTTATCTCGCGTGACAGATCTTATTATTACGGCGATTATTCATTCATTGTACTTGACAGAAGTTCCGGAAAATCTGAGATCAAAGAAATTTCAAGCGGTGATAGATATTAAATAAATCCAGAAGCGTTCCTGGTCCTGCAATAATGATCAGGAACGTTTTTATCCTTCGAATGAATTGTTTGAAATATACCCGGAGATGCGGGCTTTGTATTGTTCTGCAATCGTAATCCGTTCAGTTCCGACTAAAACCTGGCCGCGTTCTACGGCATCAATTTTCCCCAGGCTGATAATAAAAGAACGGTGTATACGCATAAAATGTTCACCGGGGAGCATGTCTTCCAGCGATTTCAGGGTTAGAATACTAAGAATAGGCTTCGGGTTTCCTTCCATCCATATCTTTACGTAATCACGCCATCCTTCAAAATAGAGTACGTCTTTCAAGGCAATTTTCACTTGTTTATATTCGGATTTCACGAAAATAAAATTTGCGTTTTCTGCCGGATCACTTTTTGAAATTTCTTTTTTTGCAGCGCTGCGTGTGAGTGAGAACCATTCCAGTGCTTTGTTGGAAGCAACCAGGAATTCCTGGTAGTTGAACGGTTTTAGCAAATAATCCAATGCTTCAACCCGGAAACCTTCAATGGCATATTGGTCGAATGCGGTAGTAAAAATTACACGCGAAGTTTTGGGAAGCATTTTGGAAAGTTCAATTCCGCTTACTTCCGGCATTTGAATATCTAAAAAAATGAGATCAATCTGTTCTGAGTTCAGAACGCTTAAAACGTCGGCAACACTGCCGAAACTTCCACAATGCCGCAGAAACGGGGTCTTTGCCACATAGTCTTCTATCAGGCTCCGGGCCATCGGTTCGTCATCAACAATAATACAGCGAATCAGCTCATTTTTCATTGTGTAATCCGTCTAAGTGAATGGATAATTCAACGATAAACTGTCCATTTTCTATACGTTTCTCAAAGCTATGATTTTCCGGGTAAAGTAACTGCAAACGTTTCTCTAAATTATTGAGACCGATCCCGGAACCGCTCTGGTCTTCTTTCGACTTAGGTAAATGTGTGTTTCTACTTGTAAACAGTAATTGATTATCGGTAATCTGTAGTTGAAACAGCAACGGGGTGATTTCTTTCGCAGAAGTTCCGTGTTTGAACGCGTTTTCAATTAGCGAAATGAATAAAAGAGGAGGAATTAGAATGTCATGACTGATTTCCTGGAAGTTCACAAAAACTTTCGTCCGGTCGGCAGTTCTCACTTCCATTAACTCAATATACTTTTTCATGAATTCAATTTCATTTGAAAGTTTCACCAATTCAGTATCGGATTCATACAGGAAATACCGCATAAGTTTCCCTAATGCGTGAATATTCTCTTTTGCTTTTTCGGGGGATCGGTCGACCAAAGAATAAATATTATTCAAAGAATTGAAAAAGAAATGAGGTTGAAGCTGGTATTTGAGATGTTGCAATTCTGTTTGAAAGCGATAGGCGGCTTGTTCCTGTTCATTCGCACGGGTCTGCATCCAGCGACTCAGAATTCTTAAGGCAATGGAGAAGAAAAGGGGAATTAATGCTGATAAAAATTCCATGTAGAAGAAGAACTGCAGGGGCAGCGGCGGAGGCGGATGGTTTTCACCTTCCATTCGAAAGAACGCCATTCTCACCAGTACAACGGCAAACACCAATCCAACCGAGAGCAGTAAGTTCAATAAAACATATAACAAAATCTTTTTTCGAAAAAGCAGCCGCTCAATGAGGAGTGAATAATTCACATAGAAAATGATCATGTAACCTAAAAGCGGAATCCAGGAGTGCTGCATGATTTTGTGAAGAGTGGAGCCCTGTCCTGATGTCAGGAGATAGGGAAAACCGAAAAGGGTTCCCCATACCATCACATGGAAAATTACCACCAACCATTTGTTCTTGCTCAAATTCATATTATTCATAACGTAAAGCAGTTATCGGGTCAAGTGAGGCTGCCTTTCTTGCGGGATACCAGCCAAAGAAGATTCCTGTAATTACACAAACCTCGAATGAAATAAGAATGGAAGAAGCCGTAATCGAAACTGGCCATCCGGCAAGATTTGCAATCAGATAAGTTGCTCCAAGCCCTAAGGACACACCGATTATTCCTCCCGTGAAACTAATGAGTATAGATTCTACCAAAAATTGAAGCAGAATATCTCTTCCTTTACCGCCAACTGCCATTCGCAACCCTATTTCACGAGTTCTTTCTTTCACTGAGACATACATAATGTTCATAATACCAATTCCGCCTATCAGCAGCGAAATTCCTGCAATTACAACCAATAATACTGTGAGCATTTCACTGGTTGCGCTAAAAGTACTGATTAATTCTTCCATTGAAAAAACATTGAAGTCGTCGTCTTCGTTCTCTGAGATGTCATGTGCTTCGCGTAAAATGACACTTACTTCTTCTACTGCTTTGGGAGCATCTTCTTCACTGGTTGCCGAAGCAACAATAGACTGCAGATAGGTTGTTGCGAGAATTCGTTTTTGAACGGTCGTATACGGAGCCAGAATAATATCGTCCTGGTCCTGCCCGAAAGTATTTTCTCCTTTTTCTCCCAAAACACCAATCACCTTGAAAGGAATATTATTGAATCGAATGGTTTTTCCTATCGGATCTTCACCATCCGGAAAAAGATTCTCTACAATGGTTTGACCGATCACAGCAACTTTTGCATTGGAAGTAACGGCACTTTCCGTAAACATGTTTCCATCCACTATTTCAAGCATACGCACAGACAAGTATTCGGTACTCACTCCGTAGATCGACGAAGGCCAGTTGTCTGAACCTTTAATAACTTGTCCGCCACTTGTTACCTGAGGCGAAATTGCGGTCAGATACTTTGCTTCTTTTTGTATCTGCTGCAGGTTCTCCAAAGTAAGTGTCTGCGTGTTGGTTGCTTCCATACGAACCCCGCCGCGCGAGTCGGCACCCGGACGAATAGTAATCATATTCGATCCCATAGACGAAATCTCACTTCGAATACTTTGTTTTGATCCTTCGCCAATAGCGAGCATTGTAATTACCGACCCCACGCCGATGATAATTCCCAGCATGGTTAAGAATGCCCGGAACTTATTTAGGATAAGTGATTTCCAGGCTATTCTGAATAAATTAAACAAACTCATAATGTACGATCTTTAGTTAATGTTTCTAACATTTGTTTCGCCGAAAGTGGTTTTTCCACTGGAGAATCGCTAATTACTAATCCGTCTTTCAGTGTAATCGTCCTGCCGCTGAATGCTGCAATATCGTGCTCATGTGTTACAAATGCGATTGTTTTTCCTTTTGCGTTCAATTCCTGAAACAGCGCCATGATTCCGTAAGATGTTCGTGTATCCAGGTTTCCGGTAGCTTCATCAGCCAGGATCAGGACCGGATCATTTACCAAAGCCCGGGCTATGGCAACGCGCTGCTGCTGTCCTCCGGATAATTGGGCCGGAGTATGATGAATTCGTTCCGACAAACCAACCTGGTTCAATGCTTCCAGGGCACGTTCTCTGCGTTCTTTGGCGGAAATCTCCCGGTTGTAAAGCAAAGGTAGTTCCACGTTACTGATTGCAGTTGTACGCGGCAATAAATTATAAGACTGGAAGATGAAACCGATTTTCCGGTTGCGAATAGTTGCCAGTTCGTTCCGGGATAAATTTGCGATAGATATATCATCAATCTTATAGACTCCGGAACTCGACTGGTCTAAGCAGCCGAGAATGTTCAGCAGTGTGGATTTCCCCGAGCCGCTTGACCCCATGATCGTTACAAATTCACCCCGCAGAATGTCGAATGAAATGCCTTTAAGCGCTTTCACTACTTCTTCTCCCATGATAAATTCACGCTTAATGTTTTCGATATGAATGATAGGTGTTTCCATAACTATTTCTTTTTTCCTGGTGGTTTTGGCATAAACGGACTTCCTCCTGAGGCTGTAACCTCTTCTTCGGTTAATTCCGTCATACCGGAAAGAATGCGATCGTTTTGATCTAATCCTTCCAATACTTGTATCCGAATACCGTCGCTTTCTCCAACAACGATTTCTTTTTGGGCAAGTTCTCCGTTTTCGCGAAGTACCCAAACGTATGTTTTGGAAGTGGTTGACGGTTTTGCCTTCGGAATTTCGACTGTAATCTGCCGTTGTTTGTAATATGTTTTCAGTAGATCCTGATCCGGAACAAAAGTGAGTGCTTTTTCTTTCATTGTCAGCACATTCTTGAGTTCCTTGGTATACACCGAAATGGTTGCAGTAAGCCCTGGTTTTAATCGTTGCTGCGGATTGTCGGCTTGTACAACAACGGTG
>CBFGMW010000050.1:0-10135 GCA_965649925.1 uncultured Fluviicola sp. | reverse complement strand
GAGAAGTTCATAGTTGAAAAGAAAGAAGAAGCGTTTGTCCTGAAGCAATTGAGTGGAAAAGGGACGCTTTTAATGACCTTGCGGCTGACTCCCTTCGAAGAACGGGAAAAAATTGAAGCCGCGATCAATGACTACCACCGAATATATTTTGAACCCTCGAAACTGGATTCAATCAGCGCTGAATTTGAAGACTATGCCGGCTATTGGCAAAGTGATAGTATTCAGGCTAAACTGGAATTCGTCCCCGTGAAATTGCCACCTGATCAATACGAAACTGAATTAAAACTTTTTGATACTGTCTTATTCGACAGTATCCGGAAGTTAAATGAAAAATATGCGGGTTTCCTTCGTCGACTGGAAACAGAAGCCCCGGCAGTATCGGAAGTCATGGAAATCTATCGGGATATTTACAAAAAGGATTACGATTTCGAATTTTACGGAATCCGGTTGATTCAGCAGTTAGCAGACCATCAGCCGCAGCTGTTCTTTCAGGTGGCAGAACAATTTGAAGCTCCGAAAGAACGGCGCCGATATTTTCAGACACTGAACCCCGGGCGCATGAGAAAAATGAATAAGATAGAAGCAGATGCTGACATCAAATCCGATTTCCATAAAGCACGCCGTCACCGTGTAATGGCAAATATTGCTCTTTATACCGTAGAATCTTTTGTAATCCTCGTCGGCGCATTCCTGCTTACACTTTAAGTCTTTTCTATAAAACCTAAAGCGGTTGTAAAATCTGCTTTGGGCTCCTCTTTTAATGACGAAGCGACTGATAAGTCTGCTTCAGTCCTCTTGCGCCCCTTAGGCTATGTGACTATGTATGTTCACTATGATTTCTATGTGTTTAAACTGCATCTTTTTCCTATCTTTCCACCATGCTAATTAACCGAATCTGTATCCTGGCCTTTCTTCTGCTCAGCACAATTACAGCAGCTCAAAAGCCCGTCGGCCGCTTTCCGCAGTCGGAAGTGTTTTTCCGTGCCAAAGCATTGGGAATGGTCATCATCGAAGATCTGTGGGTTCGTAGTTTCTCAGTCGGTACCGAATACCGTTTCGCGAATCAGTTTGCAATTTCTGCAGATTATGTTCATTTCCGCTGGCGACGTGAAGCTGAAGTTTACAAAACTCCGGGAAATTACGAGGATTACGATGAATATTCGCAATACGAACCACGTAACTATTGGGCCTTCCAGCTGAAATGGTACCCGCGTGCTTTTTTCGATTTCAATGGTGTACAGCCTTATGTCTCGCTGATGTATAAAAACGGCGGGCACAAACTCTACAACGAAGAGAAATATCCGCTTGGTGAAAACACTATTATAGGAATGAGCGGACAATTCCACGATTTCGGCTTAACAGTAGGAGTACTTACTTCAGGAATTGTTGGTGGAGATATTAGTTTTGGCTGGCGACAGCGCACAGAGCAGCGTGTAGAAGAATACCATCATGTGAACGGAGCTTCAACCTTCACCGAAATAAACGAAGTGAAGTACGGTCCCGTTTTACGGCTCAACGCTTATGTGAAAATCGCTGGGTTCAGACAACGCTAATCTGATTTCGAATAATTACGCGTCAGTTTGAATGACCCACAACTGAAGGAGTATCGTTTCTCTGCAACACCCGTCAGTTTGAGTGAAATACGACGCAAGGAGTTTTTTGTATCGAAAACAGGGTGTAATCAATCTACCAACTCCAACTCTTCTTCCAAAACAACCTCAGCAACCTGTGTTTTCTCTTCCTTAGGCTGAAATTGTGGCTGAAGCACGTTTTTATTCCCTAACCGTTTCATGTGGCGGAAATGCGAAGCTATTGCCTTTCCAGTTGTTGGATAAGAGCGGTATTCCACATCAAATTCCGCGCATACTTCTGACACGATCTTTTGGATGGCAGGGTAGTGGATGTGTGAGATTCTTGGGAACAAATGATGTTCTACCTGGTAATTCAATCCGCCAACAATCCAGCTTACCAATTTATTGTTTACAGCAAAATCACTCGTTGTGCTGATTTGGTGAACAGCCCATTCAGTATCAATTTCAGTGTGTTCCCCATGGCTGTGCTCAAATTCAACGTTTTCAACTACGTGTGCCAATTGAAAAACGAAACTCATCATGCAGCCGAGTACGAAATGCATTACCGTAAAACCAAGGAAAGCCCATCCAAAACCGAAGATGAATCCCGGAATAACAAGATATAGCCCGAAATAGATCATTTTCGTTATCCAGAACATAACATGATCAACAGGCTTCATACGATTCACTTCCACATTGAATTCATTGCGGTTAAAATAACTTTCCCAATCCTTTAGTGTAATCCAGTACAACGTAGAAATCCCGTACAGGAAAGTCAGGTAAATATGCTGAAAACGGTGAGCCTTAAAGCGTTTTTGCGTTTCGCTCATGCGCAGGAACGGCGTTTTTGCAATATCGTCGTCAATTCCGTCTACATTGGTGTATGTATGATGAACAATATTGTGTTTTTGTCGCCACATGTGCGCATCTGTTCCCAAAGCATTCATAGAAAGCCCGAAGAAATGATTGATTGCTTTTTTTGTCGAAAACGAATCATGACAAGCGTCATGCATAATGTTGAAACCAACCAATCCCTGAACGAAACCAAGAAATCCGGCAAGAACCAGAACCGACCATCCCGGAATGGGAGCGGCAACAATTGCAGTGTATGTTGCAACGTATGTTGTAATGATTATTGCTGTTTTCCAGTACAACTTTGCGTTACCTGTGGGTTTGATGTTGTTTTCGGTAAAGTATCCGTTTACTGACGTTCGAAGGGTCTTGAAGAAATCACCCTTGGGTTGTGAAAATTGAACTGTTGCCAAGCCTGATAATTTTCGCCAAAGATAGGATATTCTCATAAAATAAGAAGCAATTTTCGACAAGCTCAGGAAAATCCACGATGCATTCTTGGAATTTCACCTATTGCCAATTATCTTTGCGAAGTCACTTTTTTAGGATGATTTCTCTCCTGCTTTCTGCAAATGAGGAAAGGATGAATGCTCTCCGGGATGAGCAGGAAACTTGTTGAAATTTTAAGAACTGGAAATTTATGGAAACAATGGAAAAATTATCCTCTCAGGATCTGATGCATTTGGAAGAAAAGCATGGAGCACACAATTATCATCCACTGCCGGTTGTACTGGCAAAAGGCGAAGGAGTTTATGTTTGGGATGTAGAAGGAAAACGTTATTACGATTTTCTTTCCGCGTACTCGGCGGTAAACCAGGGACATTGTCACCCGAAAATTGTAAAGGCATTAACAGATCAGGCGCAGTTATTAACGTTGACATCGCGTGCTTTTTACAATGACACATTAGGTGTTTACGAACAATACGTAACATCTTACTTCGGTTTTGATAAAGTATTACCGATGAATACGGGAGCTGAAGCTGTTGAAACAGCAATCAAACTGGCCCGTAAATGGGGTTATGAGAAAAAAGGAGTAGCAGAAAATCAGGCGCAGATTATTGTTTGTGAACAAAACTTCCACGGTAGAACAACTACCATCGTTTCGTTTTCAAGTGATCCGGATGCAAGTACGAATTTTGGTCCGTTTACGCCGGGATTCATCAAAATTCCTTACAACGATACAAACGCTTTGGAAGAAGCACTGAAAGAGCCAAACGTAATCGGATTCCTTGTTGAGCCTATTCAGGGTGAAGCCGGAGTTTATGTTCCGAACGACGGATATTTGGCAAAAGCGAAAGAATTATGTACTGCTGCAAATGCATTGTTCATTGCAGACGAAGTTCAAACCGGAATTGCACGTACAGGAAAATTATTGGCGGTTGATCACGAGAATGTGAAACCCGATATTTTGATCCTTGGAAAAGCAATTTCAGGCGGTGTTTATCCTGTTTCAGCTGTTTTTGCGAATAACGATATTATGGATGTTATTAAACCGGGACAACACGGTTCTACGTTCGGAGGAAATCCGTTGGCAGCGAAAGTAGCAATTGCTGCTTTGGAAGTTGTGAAAGACGAAAAACTTGCTGAAAATGCCGAGCGTTTAGGACAGTTGTTCAGATCAAAAATCAATGAGCTGATCGCTAAAACAGATTTGATACTCAAAGTTCGTGGTAAAGGGTTGTTGAATGCCATTTTGGTAAACGATACCGAAGACAGCAAAACTGCCTGGAACCTGTGTGTTGCAATGAAAGACAACGGATTGCTGGCAAAACCAACTCACGGAAATATCATTCGTTTCGCTCCGCCATTGGTGATGACAGAAGAGCAGTTGCTGGAATGTGTTGCGATCATTGAGAAAACTATTTTAGCGTATAAGAAATAAGAGCCAGCGAGAGCTGGTGATATTAGAAAACTATAAAAGGTCATTACTTGTAATGACCTTTTTTTATTGTTTAAACTTAAAGTCTTTTGATTTGAGTCAAAATATCGTTTTCTAAACCTTTTTTTTGATATTCGCACCATGGAAATGCTTTACATCTTAATTGGCACTGCTATCGGTCTTATACTTCTTGTTTTAATTGCAGGAATTGTCCTTAAAAACGGGTTGATCGCTAAATCAAACCAGGTCGACGCTTCGTTTGCCACGGTAGATGTCATGCTGAAAAAGCGCTTCGACCTTATTCCGCAGCTAATGGGTTGTGTTGAAGGTTATATGAGCCATGAAAAAGAACTTCTGTCGAAATTAACCGAGCTGCGTTCAGTGCCCCGCGATGTGGAATCTCTGTCAAAAGTGAATCGCGAATTGGGGGCAAGTTTCTCCCAATTCCTCATTAAATCCGAAGCTTATCCGGACCTGAAAGCGAGCGACCAGTTTTTAATGCTTCAGCGAAGTATCAATGAAATGGAAGAACAGCTTGCGGCTTCCAGAAGAACTTATAACGTTGCTATCCAGGATTATAATGATCTTGTTTTGAAATTCCCTTCTAACATAGTGGCTCAACGCAATAAAATGGAGCAGAAACGCTATTTTGAATTCCACGATTAATCATTCAAACCAATGACTAAAGATCTTACCGCCGTTTACCGGGATTTATTACTTGGCGATTTGGGAATCCTCGAAGAAAAACGCAAACTATTTGTGGCCTCCTTCCGCAAAGTATTGTGGATTTTCATTGCTCTTGCTGTTGTTTCCATTATTCCGTTTTGTATTGGTGGCGCGGAAGAATTGGGATTGCTGTTCATTCCGCTTGGAGTGGTAATTGTTGCCGCAGGAATTGTATTGGGTATAAAACATTGGCGTTTCACCAAGCCCTTTAATATAGAGTTTAAAGCAAAGGTTATTCCCGCTTTGGTAAAAAGTGTCGATGAAAGATTGAACTATGATGCGCATCATAGCTTAATGAACGAGTATTGGGACAGTGGATTATTTCCGCATTCGGTTGATCGTCACCGGGCAGAAGATACCATAACCGCACGGTTTGATCAAACACATTTTTCGTTTGGCGAAATACATACGGAGTATAAAACAGTTTCGCGTGATAAGAACGGGAACCGGCAGGAACATTGGCATACCATTTTTGAAGGATTATTTTTTGTGGGCGATTTCAACAAGCACTTTTCCGGCGAAACAATCATTGACCAGGATACAATGGAGCGTATGTTCGGTAAACTTGGACGAAAACTCCAATCGTGGAATACAGATCGAAAAGGAACACTGATACGAATGGACAATCCTGCTTTCGAAAAAGGTTTTGCCATCTATTCAACAGATGAACAGGAGTGCAGGTACCTGCTTACTCCTTCGCTCATGGAGCGAATTCTGGAATTGAATGAGCGTACCGGAAAGAAAATCTGTTTGTCCTTCCGAAATAAAAATGTGTATGTTGCCTATTCATTCGACAATAATTTATTTGAACCGCGTATTTTCCGAACTTCGCTGAAAATGGAAGAAGCGCAGTTGCTGATACAACTCATTGATATGATGACAGGTTTGGTAGAAGACCTGAACCTCAACACGCGCATCTGGACAAAAGCGTAATTGTCAGTTCGCAGATTTTTTAATTAACCGCAAAGGTTTAATTCTCTGCGCTCTTCATTTCTCCGCGGTTCAAAAATAAAAGTATTAGCATTTAACCTGGAAGCAATTTAAATATCGATTTAGCAATGATTTAATCGAATTCTAATCGCGGTTTTCAGGATTCTAAAAGCACATTAACTATATTTGAACCCAAAATCTAGCGTTAAAGCTTCCAGCGTAGGCGCATAAAACAGAATTGATTTGGCAACAAAAATAAAATTTGGAACAGATGGCTGGCGAGCGATAATCGCTGAAGAGTTTACAGTAGAAAATGTAGCTCGTGTAGCTTATGCAACAGCCCAATGGTTAAAGAAATCCGATTGGAATTCAAAAATTGCTTTGGGACATGATTGTCGTTTTGCAGGCGAATTGTTTGCAGAAACAGTTGCCAAAATCCTTTTACACGAAGGAATTGAAGTGAAAATGTCGAAAGGATTTGTTTCCACACCGATGATCTCTTTAGCTGCAAATCAGCTGGAATGCGGTTTGGGAGTTATTCTTACGGCCAGTCACAATCCACCGTCGTACAACGGTTACAAATTAAAAGCGCACTACGGCGGACCGTTAACTCCCGAGTTGGTGCAGGAAATAGAAGACATTATTCCTGAAACCGTTCCGTTTGATTACACGAAAGTAGATCTTTCGGAATACGAGAAAAGCGGGAAATTGGAAATTGTAGATTTTGAAACGCGCTATGTAGATCATATCAAAGCCAATTTCGATTTGGAGGCAATCAATAATTCGGGACTGAACCTGGTTTATGATGCTATGTACGGAGCCGGACAAAATGTGATCCGTCGTATTTTACCGAAAGTTCAGTTGTTACATTGTGATTACAATCCGTCATTCGAAGGCCAGGCTCCCGAGCCAATCCAAAAAAACCTGCAGCCGCTCGAAAAATACATCAAGGAAAAAGGAAATATCCACTGTGCGCTTGCAACTGATGGCGATGCCGACAGAATTGGTCTCTACAACGGAAAAGGAGAGTTTATTGATTCGCATCACATCATTTTGCTGCTGATGCACTATTTGGTGAAATACAAACACATGTCCGGTAAAGTTGTAACCGCGTTTAGTACAACTCCTCGCGTAGCAACAATGGCCGCACATTACGGTTTGGAATATCAGGTTGTGAAGATCGGATTTAAATACATTGCCGGAATTATGGTCGATGAAGATGTTTTGATCGGTGGTGAGGAATCGGGTGGAATTGCCGTAAAAGGACACATTCCTGAACGTGACGGAATCTGGATGGGATTAATCATCTGGGAATTCATGGCAAAATCAGGTAAAACGCTTGATCAGCTGATTGATGAGGTTTACGAGATTGTTGGTGCATTTAAATTTGAGCGCAACGATTTACATATTACCGAAGAATTGAAACAAGCCATTGTAGCCAAATGCGAAAACAACGAGTACAAAGCCTTCGGAAAATATACCGTTGATTCGGTTGGAACCATTGACGGCTGGAAATTCTTCTTCGACGACAACCGTTGGATGATGATCCGCGCATCGGGAACAGAACCTGTTCTCAGAACTTATGCCGAGGCACCAACCCTGGAAGAAGTAAGAGAAATCCTGAAAATTACAGAAGAGACTATTTGTTAACACGCAGTGGAGGATTCCTGCCTCGATGCTTCGGGGTCCGAATCCTGCGCTTATAAACTTTAAAACGCTTATTTGCTCCGGTGAATAAGCGTTTTTTCTTTGCGCTCTTATTTCTTACTGGTTGGTTCCTGGACGTGCTACGTTAGTTAACCACAAAGATTCTGTGTTAATATCCCAAAGAAGAAGGCGCAAAGGTGAATGATAGTCATAACTGCTTTCCCAATATAAAAAAAGCTCCGATTCAATTGGAACCGGAGCATGTTGTTTTTATATTGTTCGACAAAGGATTATGCAGTGGAGGATTCTTGTCCCGATACTTCGGGGTCGAATTCTGCGCTTAATGACCTCCTTTTTTACCAGGGCCTTTTCCTCCTTTAGCAGGACCGGAAGGCTGACCACCTTTTGAATGGAAATCTCCTGGCTTACGCTGAGTTTGCTGTTTGGGCTGGTTTTTTTCGGGAGCATTTTTCTGATGAAAGTCTCCGGGCCCACGATCATTCCCCTTGTTCTGGTGAAAATCTCCCGGACGTTTATTGTTGTTATGATTTTGATCTGGTTTTTTGCCCCAATTACCTGATCCGTTCGGCTGTTTTCCTTTTTGATGAAAATCGCCTGGATTGTGATTATTCCCGTGATTGGAATTTCCGTGACCTTTTGGTCCGTGATTATCCCGGTAGTAATTGTTGTGATTGCCGTGATTGTGAAAGTTAGGATGTTTCCCATGACCATAAGCATGGCCCCGGCCCGGATGATAATACAGGTTCGGATTGTAATTTACAAACACTACGTGTTCAGCCGGTCTGTAATATTGATATGGAGTAATACTGAAATCGAATCTCAGCGGAAAGACAGAAACATAAAAATCATTACTGGGACTCATATAACGAACCAATCTGTACTTGTGTTTATGTCTTTTATTATCCTGGTAAGGCTGATAAGAATCAACATGTACATCCACGTGAGGAAGTACGTTAATGTTGATTTCAGCAAAAGCACTTGGCGGTTCAACTTGTCGTACCCAAATTCCATCCTCAACTACAACATAGTTGTAAGCGTACGGATCGTAATAGAAATTCTGTTTAGGATAATATACATAATGGTGGTTGTTGTATAGCCCAAACATTGTTGACTTATAATGAGCCTGTCCGGCTGCGGGGAAAGCAAAAGCACTCAGAATGAAAACGATCGCTGCACTTTTCCAATTCTTTATTCCCGGCGTTTTTATAGTTTCCATTTTATAACAAAGATGCAACAAAGAAAGCGCCTTCGGGTGATTTAAAAATTATATTTATTTATCCTCCCGATTCAGGCGGTTGTATGCGGTTTATGTTTTTGGATAAGGACTGTTTGGGGGGTAAATGGTTTTAAATGAAGTATTATTCAGAAAATGAATGAGCCGATTTTGCAAAAAAAAAGCCGATGATCCTCATGAGACCATCGGCTTTTTTAATTGAATTCATTAGAATGCAGATGAATTCGATATGCTGCTTTTTTTCGTTTTCGATTGTGATTTAGAACGGAGAAGTTAAGTTGTTTCTGTTCTAATTACCACCTTTTCTGCGCGGACCTTTTGCTGGTGCCGAAGGCTTAGTTCCTTTTGAATGGAAATCGCCTGGTTTGCGTTCTATCTGAGGTTTTTCCTGTCTTCTGTCCGGATCTTTCCGGTGATGAAATTCTCCCGGATTACGTTTCGTTGCGGGTTGCTGCTCTTTATGCTGCTTTTCGTTTTTCTGGTGAAAGTCGCCAGGATTGCGATTCGTTGCAGGTTGTTTCTGCTTTTGCTGTTCATTTTTCTGATGAAAGTCACCGGGGTGACGATCGTTGTTCTGATTGCCATTCCCTGCATGAGGGTTATGAGGCTTGTTGTCTGGTTTGTGAAAATCGCCCGGATGATGATTTCCGCCGTTGTTGTTACCGTTACCATTTGGTTTTTGATGGTGCGGATACGGACGGTTATAGCCGCCATAATAATGATCATCCTGGTGAGCCATATCATGATGTTTGTAATGACCGTATGCGTGTCCACGGCCATGATGGTTCGGGTGGCAATACAGGTTCGGATCATAATTCACAAAGACTATATGCGCTTGTGGTTCGTAAAACTCGTATGCCGTAATACTGAAATCATATCTTACAGGAAGTCTGAATGCATAAAAACTGGCGCTCGGAGTCATGTAACGCATAATACGGTATCGGTGTCGGTGGTTTTCATTCTCATAATGCGGATAGTATGAATCAACGTAAACATCGGCATGCGGAAGTACATTAATATTAATCCGGGTGAACATACGAGGGGGTCGCAGTTGTCTCACCCAAACACCGTTCTCCACCACAATGTAATTCCCGGCAAAAGGATCGTAATAGAAATTTTGTTTCGGATAGTAAACGTAATGATGATGTTTATATATCCCAAACATAGTTGTTCCGTAGTTTGCGTGAACTGTTGCGGGAAAAAGGAACGTAGTAAGAATTCCAATCACCATTATATGCTTCCAGTTATTTTTTTGTTGCGTTCTCATGATTTCTG
>CBFGMW010000049.1:0-10170 GCA_965649925.1 uncultured Fluviicola sp. | reverse complement strand
AATTCGTTCTTTCTCCAATTGCGGAACGGATGCCACTAAATGTTCAATTACACGTGCAGCCAAATCATCCGGTCTGTAAAACCGAAATCCGCCTTTACCTGCTTTTCCAACTGCTGAGCGGAACCCAGCTACTATATATGCTTTCATTTTTTTAGATTTTAAAAAAGATCAATTCCTAAGAATCTTTCCGGATTTCACCAAACTCTCCAATCGTTCTAATGTTTTACGCTGCTGACACAATTCAACAAATGCTTTTCGTTCCAGGTCTAAAAGATACTGTTCCGAAACAACGGTGTTTTCACTTAAATCGCCGCCGCACATTACCCAGCCGAGTTTTTCGGAGATTACCTGGTCGTGTTCAGACATGTAATGCCCGGATTTCATTGAATTCGCTCCAACGTAAATGATTCCTAATCCTTCCTGACCAAGAACAGTTATGTTCTTTTCCCGTTTTGGCGCAATGTAGCCTTTGTTCGCTAATTCCAATGCTGCTGCTTTCGCTCTTGTTAGCTGATATTCCCTGGAAACAATTACTTCGTCCGTTCCCGGGCGTAAATATCCCAAATCGAATGCTTCATAGGCTGAAGTTGAGACCTTAGCTTGTCCGATCGAGAGAAAACGTTCACGTAATCGATTCAATTTGATGTCGCCGTCTTTTAGTTCTTCTGAGAAACGTTTTGCAAATTCTTTCGAGCCGCCGCCTCCAGGAATTAATCCGACACCGAATTCTACTAGACCCATGTATAATTCTGCATGTGCAACCACTTTATCGGAATGCATTGCTAATTCGCAGCCGCCACCCAAAGCCATGTTGTGAGGCGCTGCAATTACCGGAATGTTTGAATAACGAACGCGCATCATGGTGTCCTGGAATGCCTTTACCGCAAAATTCAATTCGTCGTAGTCTTGATCCACTGCCATCATAAAGATCATTCCAACGTTCGCTCCGGCAGAGAAATTTCCGCCCGTATTGGAAATGACCAATCCTTTATACTCATTTTCTGCCAGATCAATAGATTTGTTGATTCCTTCAATGACTCCGCCGCCAATGGTATTCATTTTTGTGTGGAATTCCAGGTTCAGGATTCCGTCACCTAAATCTACTAAAGTAGTATCCGCATTTCCCCAAACTTTATTTGAGGCTCTTAACGCCTGCAAGGAAACAAGTTCTTCCGTTCCGGGAATAATCTGGTATGCCTTCGATTGCTGGTTATAGTATAAGCGTTTACCGTTTTCTGTTTTATAGAAGCTCGTATTTCCAGCGGATTCCATTTCTTCAACCCAAACCGGAAGTTTCTTGCCGGCCTTTTCAACCAGTTCTTTTCCTTGTTTGAAGCCCAGAAGGTCCCAGGTTTCGAACGGACCAAGTTCCCAGCCAAATCCGGCTTTTATGGCATCATCTATTTTATAGAGATCATCTGATATTTCCGGAATCCGATTGGTAACATAAGCAAACAAACCGCCAAATGTTTTACGGTAGAATTCGCCGGCTTTATCCATTCCCATGAAGAGCATTTTTGTTCTTTGCTCCAAATCGTCAATAGACTTCGCCATTTCTAAAGTAGGGAAGGAGGCTTTTTTGCTCGGTTCGTATTCCAGTGTTTTTAAGTTCAATGCCAGGAAGATTTTCTTCCCTTCGGCATCAACTGTTTTTTTGAAAAATCCTTGTTTGGTTTTACTTCCGAGCCAATTGTTCTCGACCATTTTTTGAACAAACTCAGGTACTTCGAACAACGCCTTTTCTTCGTCGTTCGGACAATTGGCTTTTAATCCGTTAGCAACGTGAACCAATGTGTCAAGGCCAACAACGTCACAAGTTCTGAAAGTTGCCGATTTTGGTCTGCCAAGAACAGGTCCTGTAAGTTTATCAATTTCTTCAACTGTCAGGTCCATTTCGCCAACCGCATGAAATAGTGCCATGATACTATAAACACCAACCCGATTTGCAATAAACGCCGGAGTATCTTTACATAAAACCGTTTTCTTGCCTAGAATTTTTGCACCAAACGACATATAAAAATCAATGACATCTTTGCTTGTTTCGTTCGTTGGAATTATTTCCAATAAAGGTAAATAGCGCGGTGGATTGAAAAAGTGTGTTCCGGCAAAGTGTTTTTTGAAATCGTCAGATCTTCCATCAAGCATTAAATGAATAGGAATTCCGGAAGTATTCGAAGAAATCAGCGTTCCCGGTTTTCTGAACTGTTCTACTTTTTCAAATACCTGCTGTTTGATATCCAGACGTTCAATGACAACTTCAATAATCCAATCTACCTCTGCAATTTTTGCCATATCGTCTTCAAAATTCCCTGTTTGAATCCTAGAAGCAAAAGACTTACGGTAAATAGGAGAAGGGTTCGAAGTCAAAGCAAACTGCAAAGCATCATTCACGATACGATTTTTGACAGCTTTGCTTTCGAGTGTCAATCCTTTTGCTTTTTCAGCATCATTTGGTTCCTTAGGCGGAATGTCGAGAAGCAAAACTTCGCAGCCAACATTCGCAAAATGGCAAGCAATTCTTGATCCCATGACTCCAGATCCGAGAATAGCCACTTTTCTAATTATTCTTTTCATTGTTTATATGAATTGGAGTTAATATTGAATTCTTCATCCATTACTTTATCGATAGTCACCATTACAGAATGGAAAATATCAATGTGTTCCTGGGGAAGTTTGTTTAATACTTTGTTATTCAGTTCGAAAACAACATCCCGTGCTATATAGCGTGCTTTAATTCCGTCTTCGGTTAGAAAAATGCGCACTATTCGTTTGTCTTGTTTGTCTTCTTCCCGTCTAATCAATCCTTTTTCTTCCATTGTTCGAAGCGTTCTGGAAAGACTGGTGGGCTCCATTCCCATTTTCGGGCCGAGCTGCGTACTTGGTGTCCCTTCTTTATCTACATGAAGAAGAATATATCCAACCGACATGGTGATTCCGTAGTCGTTTGCACGCTGGTTATACATGCGCGACATTTTGATCCAAACAGTACGTACGATTAAATCGAATAAGTAATGCGGTTTTTGCTGCATAGAGAGTAATTTGTCTTAAAAATAATAAATAGTATGCATGCATACATTATGCGATGCATTATTTTTTTAAAACTACTCGGAAAAGCGATCTACCAGTTGTCTGTTTTGCGAAAAACCGTGCCCGAAAACTGGGCAACTAGCACATTATCTTGATTATAGACCTTTGACATATATCTGCCAAGCGATTTGGTGCAGCTAACTTCAGTACATAAAACTGTAAGAATATCGCCGGAAAAAATAGGTTTGATATGAGCTATAGAGGTTTCAATGCTGACACATTTTTGCCCATGGCTATTGGATGCAAAAGCCAAAGCGGAATCGGATATAGCATAACTGATTCCGCCGTGTGTTATTCCATGACCGTTGCACATTTCTGCGCGGACAGTCATTTGTAAGGTACACGATCCTTCAGAAACTTCGAGTACAGAAATTCCGAGCCACTGAGAATAGGTGTCAGTGGTCATCATTTGTGCAACGATTTCTGACGGAGTCATGATTTATTTTTTGTCAAGTGAGCGGGAAAGCAATGATATCATTGCTAACATAACGATAAACAATTGAGTTGCAGTTTCATCATCAAGACTTGTTCCGTCAGTATCTTCCATTCCAATTTCCATTGCAAGAAACTTTACAAGATCCGGCTGATCTGAAAACTCTTCCAAAAGTGCCTCGTCCTCATTTTCGAAATAAGCATCTAAAACCTGGAAGTACGGGTCTTCAAATTCGTCGATTAAATCGTCAGTAATTTCCGACGGATGTAAACCTGCCTGCGTGTAAGCTTCTAAAACAACTGTAAAATAATAGATCAGCAAGCTCGCCAATTCCTCATTGTCATATTCCTCAACGGCAGACATAATGTAGCCTAAAAGAACAGGCTGGGCAGTAGTTTGTGCTTCTGATAAACGCTCCAATGCGTTTTCATCCATTTGATCAACCTTTGTAATTGCAGCCTCAATATGACCTATACTAACTTGTGACATATACTTTTTTTTACAAAGTTAAAATGATATTTCGGTTTAGGCGTTTTGCACCTAACTTATTAAACTCTGTTAAATTCCTTAAGTGTTTGTTTACATTTGATTTCAAACGATACTTTTGGTAAATACTTTAAGTTATGAAAACACTTATCTACACCATCTTTGTCCTAACAATTGTTTCGTGCAGTCAATCGGTTCCTGAGGGAAATGATTCAGCTGCTAAATCTTTTAAAAGCGAAACAAATGAACTATCATCAACCGGAACGCTGATAAACCCCAGAGATTTGTTCACGATTTTGACTTCGAAAGATACTGTTCTTGAGACTTCTAAACTATCGCGAATTCATATTTCAAAAGGTTCGTTCGAACATTTGGATGGAAGTAAATGTGGTAATAAAGTTCGTGTCGAATTCAACGAATACCAGACAAGCGGAGAAATTCTGGCGAGTGGACTTCCAATGACCTATAAAGATCAGAAAGGGAAGGAAATGGATTTTGAAAGTGCCGGAATGTTCGAGATTCGTGCGTATGAAGGAAAAGAAGAACTTCGATTAAAAAAAGACAAAGAAGTAAAAGTAGAATTGGCAACACCAACCGACGGAATGTATAATTTTTATCAGTTGAATGACAATACAAGAGCGTGGAAGGAGGAGGCAACAAATTTGAGACCGATTCCGAATCCATATTTAGATGCTGTGAACAAGGAACAAAAAAGCCTTGATACTTTGAAAAGTGAAAAACCGAAGAAACTGGTTTCTTATAAACCGAGCGATCAGCTCCTGGATATAAAAGCCAATTTACGGACTTATCCTGAATTCAGGGAAATTCCCGGAGCGATGTGGAAATACATGGGGGATGATGCTGCCAAAGACCCTTCAAAAAATGGCGCTAATTTCTCTAAAACGTATGCGTTTGTGTCGTTGAAGCCAACTGAAGGTAACGAGTACGTTTTTGATGTTCAGTTTGTGGCCGGGAAAGATACAGTTGAATTTACAATGGCTCCGGTTTTTACGGGTAAATTGAAATCGAAAGGAGAAAAGTTGTTCCGGGAACGGCTTCAGAAATTTGCTGAGGTAACGAAAGAGAAAGAACGCTTAAGAAATCAGGCACGACGTGAATCGGAGTTGTTACGCGTGTTCAATCTGGATAAACTGGGCGTTTACAATTATGACCGCCAATATAAAGACGAGGATGCAATTCCAATTTTAGCGGAATTTACTTTCGGCGATAAATTACATGCCGATGCAAAGGAAATGCATGTATTCCTTGTCCCGAAGCAAAAATTAGTAGTTGTGAAGTATGATATTGAAAGCGCATCTCAATTTCGTATAAATCTGCATGAAACGAATCGCTTAATTGCCGTGGACGGTGAAGGAACTGTTTATGCTTTGTCCGATTCGGAAATTGACGCATACCAACTTAGCCAAAAGAAAGGACAAAAGGTAGTCTTCAAATTGAAAAAGCTCAATCAAAAGGCAAAAACTTCAGCAGACGTTGATCAAGTTCTGGCATCTTTATGAAAATAGTCTCTACGTTTCTTCTAATCTTAGGGGGGACATTCACTGGTTTTTCTCAGGAAGAGCCTGAATTCTATTATCCATTTCCAATTGGAGATCAATGGGGATTTAGGTCTGAAAGTGGTGAGTGGAAGGAAGATGCCATTTATGATACGATCTTTTTAGAATCAGTAACTGATGGCTATTTGTGGGCTGTTCGAAACAATGAGCGGAAGTATGGATTGGTTTCAAACTTTGAATTCGATACGCTTGTTCCAATAGTTTATGACACACTGGTGCCTTTAAATGGTGGGGCCTTGGTTCGTAAGGATAATATTTATTCGTACCTCGATTTGTTCAATAAGAACAAGGAAACCAAAATCGGCTCCCCTGAAAGAGTATTTGTTGATCAGGGATTTGCTTTGCTGTCCGATGACAAGAAAACATTCATGATACGCGACAGCTACACGCAGGAATTTCCCTTTCCGTACGTTGTGCCTTTTACACAGGATTTTTATTTTGAAGGAGCACCGTTTTGGCTTGTAAGCGATGAAAATCGTTTTGGGCTTTACAAAGACAGAACCCCGATTATTCCGTGCATTGCAGAATCAATTCAACCGTTCAACGATTGGTTTTTACGGTATTGGATTGGTTACTGGGTGTATGTTCGTGTTTCAGATGGAAAAGTGATTGATCCGAAAGGCAGACGTGTTCAGATTTACCATGACAATCTCTGGAAAATCTATGATCAGGAGACGAAAACGTCCAAATTGTATGAAAATGGAATTGAGAAGTTTGCTGATCGTTTTGATGATTGTTTCCTGTTGGAAAATGACCATTTCGCAGTAAGAAAAGGAGTTAAGACCGGTTTGGTTTCAGCTGGCGGTGTGGTAATGATTCCAATTGAATATGAACAGATTTCTTTTCTTATTAAAGACAGGTATAAGGTTCTGAAAGACAGTCTTTGGTACCTGGTAGATGAACATGGGCGATTCCTGAATCAAACAGGGTTCGATCAGATTCTAATCCGTGATCAGGGCGATCAAATGGTCAACGTACGTCAGAATAACCACGTTGGAATTGTTGATTTAAGCGGAAAGCAAATCCTGCCTTGTGAATTCGATGAGGTAGCGTTGCTTGATTTTATGCTGATTGCTTTGAAAGAAGAAAGACATGTTCCTTTTTCACTAGCAGGAAAGAAGCTTTCTGATGAAATCTATTTCTCCTATTTTGTAGTTGATGGCAGCCTGCTACTTTTTGTAAATAAAAGTGAGTTTGATATTTACAATGGTACCGGTAAACTGAATACAAAACCCGCATTTGACATAATCGGATACGAAGGTGTTATTAAAGCGTATTCTTCTAATAATCTGGAATTGATTATCCTGAATGAAAAAAGTGGTATCGTTGAAGAGCGCCAGCAATTTCCGGGAAAGATTTCATTTGTGTTGAAAGAAACAGAGGACCGGCTATTAAGATGGGAATTGACGAAGGATTACCGTAAATCGTACTTGGAAGAAAATCAGCTTACCGGAAATTTTGGGTTTCGCTCTTTCTGGGACAGTAGAATGATGGTTCCGGCAGTGTACACAGAGACCCGCGTTGGCGATTTTGACTACCTGTGTGTTGAACAAAACAGCTCCAAACCTTTCCATTTGCTGGATTCCGTTCCGTTGGTTTCCCTTTTTCAATATGACATGGTTTCTGCTGATAATGGAAGTGTTTATGAAAATAATATTCCTTCGGGTACCTTTAAAGATTTCGGTGGGGATTATACGCATTTGTTTAACCGCGTTGCGATCAACGATCAGAATAGAGGGAAATTTTCAAACGGTAATAAAAATCAGCTTCAGGATCTGGTTTTCGAAGAATATCACAACGGTTATGTGATGTACAATCAGGGAGGAACGCTCAAATTAACCAAACCTGCAGCGAACAGTATTTCCTTATTTGACTTTTACTCTTTAAGAAACGCAAATTATAATCTTGCTTTTGATAAGCAGACTATCCCGCTTTTGATGGATCCAAATCGGCACATGATTGTTTCTGGAGGTGAGTGGAATGTGTCAAAAGAGTATGATGAAAATTATCAGAAGAAAGTAAACGGACATTTACTTGGCGGAAAATTCAAAGAGTTGAGCGCGTTTAGCGGAATGTATTTCGGAAATGACGTTTACGTTTCACGCAATATCGAAAACGGAAATGTGTACTGGAGCGAATCGCTTTCCGATACTTCAGTTAACGAACGTTTTTCCGAAGTTCACGCTGACATAAAAGCGCGCTGTTTTGAAGTGCGGGATTTCGCCAAAAGAACAGGTACCATTCATGTTTCCGAACCCAATTTTGTCTTTGAACCGGAAGAAGGAAAAACCTTTTGTTTCGGCAGGGTCATTTACGAGGATACAAATGGTTTTACCCTGCGAACAATTGACGATTCTTTATTGATCCCTGCGCCGTTTGCAGAGATTCAACCTTTCGATCAAGCTGTTTTCCGTGTAAAAATGAATGGTAACTGGCTGCTTTATTCAAAAAATGGAGAGAAGTTATCAGATCTTGAGTTCAATGCTATCGAAATTGTAAATAATACCTATTACGAAGTACTTGTAAGCGGTAAACACCTTTTATTGGACAAGCAGTTTCATGCCATTGCAGATTTGGAGACCTACAAACTGCTTGAGGGGACATTGTACCAACGCGAAACGACGGATAGATATGATTTGTGGAATCCTGTGTCGGGAGTGAAAGATTCTCTTGCGAATGGAGAACAGCTGATCAGCAATTCTGTTTTTCTCTCAGGAAAACTGAAAGGAAAAATCTACGTTCGTAAATTCGGTGAAAGCGAGCAAATTCCGCTTATCGGGACCGGATTCCCGGAACAAATCTGTGAGTTTATCGTGAGTAAGGGTGGACGCTATTATGAAGCAATTTCCCGTGAGGGAGAATTGGTTGTGAATAGGAAACAACTTTTCACCGATTTGAAACAAGGAGATAGTATGCTCTGCTTTGTGAATCCGAAAAATTGGCTGTTGCTGAATTCTCAAGGTAAAACACTTTATTCCGGTAAAAAAGGGAAGTCGATCTATTTTAACGAAGGAAACGCCATTCTGGAATTTGAAAACGACCTGTACGGATTAACAAATGAAGGAAAACGCTGTTCGGTTGAGCAAGCAATGAAAGCGGAGAAGCCTCTTCAGAAAGTGGAATATAACATTCAGAAAGAAGTGAGTTCAGATCGGTTTGGTGTTACGAATAAATTAGGAAGGTGGATTGTTCAGCCAAATTATCAGGTCATTCAGCAGCTTTCGCCCGAAGAATTCAGTGTTGAACTGGAAGGGTGGAAAGGACTTATGGAACAAGTGAAGGAAGAACTTTTGCCTGCCGAGTACGACGATTTTTATTTGCTTACCTATGAAACCTGGCTGGTTCGCAAAGGCAAAAAGTTTGGGGTTTTTAACAGGGAAACAGGATGGATTATTCCTCTGAATTAATTTCCAAAAAACGCCAAGTCCTGAAATAGATAGAAATTGTATCTTTGAATTAATGACTTATTTTAAACAGGGTTTTTTAGACTTCTATAAAGAGCTTGCAGCAAACAACAATAAAGATTGGTTTGATGCGAACAGAAAGCGCTACGAAGAATTCGTTAAAAAACCATTTGCAGCTTTTGTGCAGGCCTTTATTGATGAAGTGGCAAAAGAAATTCCGTCTTATAAAGAACTTACAGCTTCAGAATGTATTTTCAGAATTAACAGAGACATTCGTTTTTCGAAGGATAAAACTCCTTACAAATTATTTAGTTCGGCAGTAATTGCTCCGAACGGACGAAAATCGCATTCTATTCATGGTATTTACTTCGAACTAAATCCGGAAGCTATTCGTGTTTACGGAGGAATTTACGAGATCGATAAAGAAAGCTTATTGCAGTTGCGAGAAGGGATTGCAGCAAATACTAAAGCTTTCCGGTCAATTATTGAAGCACCTGTTTTTAAGGAACATTTCGGTGAAATGAGAGGTGATAAGAATAAAATTCTTCCTGCCGATCTGAAAAGTGCTGCTGAAAAAGAACCTTTGTTATTCAACAAGCAATTCTACGTAATGACCGAACTTCCCGTAGAGCTGATCACATCCGGTAAATTACTGGAAACACTTCGTTATTCTTTTGAAACGATCAAACCTTTAGAACAATTTTTCAATCAATACATTCAACGAAATTAAGCATGAAAAAAATTGCCTTTTTACTCTTTTTAACTGGCTTTGCCGGCACTTCTATTGCGCAGAAAAAAACATTCACCCTGTCTGAAGCAGTATTGCAGCAATACCGCAATTTTGGTCCTGATAGAATGGTTGGAGTTACCTGGGTTCCGGGAACTGACAGCTATGTTTATTTGTCGGCGAATTACCAGGCTTTCGTGAAAGCAAATGCCAAAAAAGGAACTTCTGAAGATTGGATTACCTTGCAGGATGTCAATACAGCATTAGGTTCACAGCTGAGTTCGCTGTACGGATATTCCTGGAAGAATGCCGAAGAAATTTACCTGAATGATGGTTCGAAATATTACGTATTCAATACGATTACAAAAAAAGGGAAGCAATTATTGACGCTTCATGAAAAAGGGGAGAATGCAGATTTTGAAGAGGTGAGCGGAAATTTGTCATACACAATCGGGA
>CBFGMW010000048.1:0-10264 GCA_965649925.1 uncultured Fluviicola sp. | reverse complement strand
CAGTGATTTTCTTTTTAACGATTATTTCCGTGAGTGAACCGTCTTTTTCAACTACAAATTGTAAATAGCATCTTCCTTCAAGACCTTCTTCCACGGCCAACTGCGGGTATTTTAAGTTTTTTGCAAGAAAAGCTATCATTGCGGTGTTTCCTCCCGGGAAAGAAGCTTGTTCATCAACTTCCGAAGTAGTATACAGCTTAACCGTATCTGCTTTCTGAACTGGTGGGAGCGGAGCTGGAGGATCAGGAAAACCACGATCGGCTATTATTACGGGTTTAGGTGGAATTAAAGCGCTGTTTCCGTAAAGATCTATTCCGTAAGATCCTGATTCTTCATTCCAGTTAAAGAAACCTTCAGTCATGTAATTTACGGTATGAGGAACGGTTTTGTAAAGTTTTCCGGAAATAGAAAAGATCTTGCTGGTGTCGCCTGATGTGCAGATCAATCCGCTGGGTGTGACTTTAATGGTTTGATAAGCAGCAGGAATAATCGTTTTACCGCTATTCGTAATTACGCCCTTTCTGCTATTATCAGAATAGATCAGGTAACCTTTCGGAATACCTTTTCGTGCTCCGTGAACATTTTCAGAGTAAGCCAGCGGAGTTAACTTCTCATATTGAAAAGGAAGAATAATTTTGTTGTTAGCGCCAACCAGACCGTATTTTCCGTCGTATTGTACTGTTGCATTGTTTTCAATGTCGTTATATTTCAATTCGCTGTAGAGGCATGGAATAATGAACGATCCGGTTTGATCAACCACACCGTGCCGTTTGCCGCTGCTTTGCGTTGAATCGTCCTGCATAACAACCATGTAATTCGATGCGGCAATTCCGATGTTGTATTTACACGGTAAGATCCACGTTAACGTTTTTACATTGAACAATCCGGTTTGATAATACATTTTTTCTTTGGCTAACACGTAAATCTCGTTGTCTTTATAAGATAATCCATATTCGTAATAAGCACTGAATTGGGGTTCTTCAATTACTTTTCCGCTCAGGTCGAAAATCCCGATTTGTTTAACACCGTTATTGTTTACCGTTGCAATAAAGCAATTCCCCAATTTCGGTTCTACAATTTCAGAATAGATCGGTTCCAATATAGTTCTTCCGTTTGAATCCAGTACACCAACATTCTTGTCAACCCGGTAAGTCAGGAATTGACCGTTGTAAGACAGTACGTTATATTCAATAGGTATTTTTAAGATCCCGGATTTATTGATATACCCGAATTTATCATTGCGCTGTGCAATAAAACCGTTCAAAGCAGAACGATCGGCTAACTGAAGCCACTGGTATTCAGTATTCAAAATGGTTTTTCCGGAGGAGGACAGTACCCCGATCATTCCGCCTTTTTGAGTGAAGAGCACAAAGCCATTTCCGGCTTTTTCATACATGATCTCCTCGTATTCAAGCGGAACGGTTACAATTCCTCCACGCGACAAAATAGCTTTTTTGCGATCTTTTGTACCAATAAAAAAGCATTTGGCATCATTAGTCAGGTACTCCAGTTTCTCGTAGATAACTGGAACGATCTCCTTTCCCTGGTAATCACATATCCCGTAGAAATAGCCGTTTTGTACCAGGAAAAAAAGGTAGTTTTCTACAGTCGTAAGTTCATAAACACCATCATATTTCGGCTGAACAATGATCTTGTCCCTGATCTTGTAACCAACCTTGTCATTTTTAGAAAAGGTTCCGGTAACCGGGTAATAACCTTTCATTTTTATTGATTCAGGTCGATATTCAACTATATCATCATCGTCAAAATCTTCATAATATTCCATCGGGGGTGAGTAGAATCCGTAGTGTTTTGCCAGTGCGTCGTGATCTGTGAATTCTTTCCTGTTCAGGTCTACATAAATCCACTTATTATTTTTAATTACTTGAGCTGCCATTCCTTTTTTATTGGGAAGCGAGTCGAAAATTCCAATGAGCGAATAGTTTCGTTGTTTGCAGAAACTTTTAAAAGCATCACCGCTTACATGACCAAAATCATCGGGCTTAAAAGGCTGGGAAATAGCCCTGAATGATAAATAAATGACAAATGTTGAGAGCAGGAACTTCATAATCTGAAAATACTGGTTTATTTGAAAGATTGAATGGTGAAAATTCTCTGGGGTATGAATTATTGAGTGTAGGGGGGGTATTTTATTCCTGCAACTCATAGAAGTAATAAGTAAATTTATTATCCCAGTAAGTTTCACCAATATTGGTCTCATGTTTTTGAATGATCAGGAACTTCCCTTATGCCGACAAATAAACGATCCGGGGTTCTTTCCAGGGAGAATATTCAAATTTCCATTCTTTGGCTTCGTAAATCTGTTTTCCGCTCAGCAGGTTTGAATCACCTAAAAAATAAGCATTGCTTTTATACGGATTATCAATATATCCGTGATGTAATCTGAATTTTTGATTCAGGAACGGATCATCAGATGAATGTATCATTCTGAATGTTTGATCCGGGACAATT
Organism: uncultured Fluviicola sp.; assembly: GCA_965649925.1. Lineage (GTDB taxonomy): Bacteria > Bacteroidota > Bacteroidia > Flavobacteriales_D > Crocinitomicaceae > Fluviicola. The sequence goes on along the minus strand of CBFGMW010000048.1, from coordinate 7,792 downwards.
CCAAAGGCAGAATTTGTATCCGTAACCCACGAACTCAACTCTAATAATAATGTGGGATACAAGAGATAATCAATACTGTCAATAAGTCTTTCCAGCGAATTGAATTGGTTTGTTTCTGAGGATGACCAATTATGATATGTCTCGGTACCGGTGAACTGAACATACAATTGGTCCATTTCATCGGAGTACATTTTTCGTTTTTGAGTAAATTCTTGTACTTCATAAGGTGAAAAGCGTTTCATGTACCAGTTCGAAAGCTGAGTTGAATCACTCAGTTTGATAATATCCCGCTGAAAGTTGTCTCCGTAAAGAACACTTTCGATAGATTCTCCATTGCATATTAAAGTGGTACTATTTCCACGAATAGTAGTTCGTAAAGACAGTGAATCTTTTAAGTATTCGCATGTTTGAAATAGGAATATTTTGTTTTCTAAAGTGTCATTTGAGGTACATTTCAACCGAATTACCTTCCATAATAGTTGATTGAAACTCTTTTTGAGTTCTGTTTCAGCCGCAATTGCTTTATTCTTTGTAATGGTCGAAGTGTCAAAATAAGATAGTTGAAATGATTGTTCTGAATGACCAAAGTTCCTGTGATGATAATCAACCTGAAGCCCTTGTTTTGGTAATGGTTGACATTCCTGTGCGTTTATTGCCGCAGTTGCACCAAGCGACAAGACAAGAAAAAGACCACGACAACAAAATGGAATAGTTTGTTTCAAATACATAAACTCGTATACAAACAAAGAAAGAAACAGTTCACAACTGTGGGAATAATGTAACTTATTTCGGTGATTTCATAATACAATTCTTCCCGGCGATTTTGATCTTTGCATTACAACAAGGTGGTGTAACATGAAATTAATGGCTATGATATATCAGTTAAATCCTGTGATTTTGGTTGAAACACCACTTGGGCAGGGACAGGCAATTTTTATCATTGACTATGGTATGCATCTGAATTCGTGTTGGATAGTTGCTTTGGTTGATGATGGAGTAATAAAGCATTTTGATTGCAAAGATGTAATACTTGCTACTAATCATACTTACGGAATGAACCTGGTAAAACACAAGAATAATCGGAAAGTTGAAATTATAGGAGCATCGAAATGATTCAGCATAAACACTACTTATGAATATAATAACGCGTTGCTGACAGTAAAGCGTTTGAGTTACAGGGAAAGCGGTTCTTCGGAGTCGCTTTTTTTATAATCCACTAATGTAATAACCTTATTTTAGTGATCTAATTCAATCATGTTGGAATGAAAAAACTCTTCGCCTTCTTAATCTTTACACTCCTGCTGCATTCTGCATTCGGGCAAGCCTGCGGGATTTACCGGATCAGGTATATCGGGTTCGTTACTTCAGAAAAAGGAACAATTTCCAGTATTGAATTTCCAACTACCCAATTTTTGAGCGGGTTGGAAAAGATTTCTTCAGAAAGTGCATTTGTTGAAGCCCAACTGTATGACAGGGAATTTGAACTGGATATCAAATCGCATTTGGGAACGCCTTATTCTGATGTAGAATCGTTAATGAAATTTTACAAATCAAAATCGCCGGTTTTTAAAATGAAAGCGGTAGTATATGACGGATCTGTTAAGCAAGAGCTTATTGTTGACATAAATTGGAACGAAATTGAAGTTACGCTTATTGACGATGGCAACCCGGGGGCGATGTTCGAATTCAGGTTTAAGGAAATAGTTCTTTAACTTTGGTATAAATTGAGAAATTACAGGTGATTATGCTTTTTGTGACCAATCGGAAATTCATATTTTAAGAAGTATGAAAACACATACAACCAATTACTTTGATACGTTTATCGCAATTTCGGATGATTCCCCAATTGGAAAAGGAGAGGAACCGCCGAAAAAAGGTGATAAGTTAACGGCGGCCAATATTCAGTTTGACATGATTAGCCGGAATCCGTATAAATATTCTTCTGATGATGTGTTGTTTCAGGTTTTTGCCGACAAGAACGACCTGATCGAAACGGAATATAAAGATGCAAGAAATCATTTTTTTTCGAAAGGCCAGCCATGCTTCCGGGCTTCACCTTTAACAAAACGCTATGGCTGGGGAATTCATTTTGATAAGGAAGGAAAAATGGCACTCTACGGCTCGGAAAGTGAAGAATACAAGCGGTTCATCGATGATCAAAGCCTGACTGTTGTTAAGGCCATGAAATCGAGCAGATGAACCTAAGTTGAATCCGGTTGTAACCTTGAGCTATGAGAAAAATACTCTTTCTGTTTTATTGCCTTTTCTTTTTTCAAACAGGAAATGCGCAAACCATTCCTTTAGGGTTGAACCTAACTTCCGGCGGTAAAATTGTTTTCTCAGAAGGGGAGCCCAATTATAATGGAAATCTTGATAATCCGGTTGAAGTCACATGCGATGGAGCGGAATCCTATATGGAAGATTTGCGTAACGTGAAATATAATATGCTCACTATTGTCGAGTTTCCGGATGAATCGTGGGTACTTCCAAGCCAGAATGATCCTAGCCGAATGAATGACACCACATCTTATTACGATTCGGAAAATAACGATTCATATTTCGGATTGTTTTATGATACTACGCAAACATTCTATTTTGTTCTTGATTCTTCTCTATCTAACGCTGAAAACGTTGTGTCAGATTCAAAACCGGCTCAGCCAACATTTAACGACGATATTGTTGGATTGGAGTTAACCGACGAGCGTGTAGCTATGTTAAAACAGAAATTGAGAAATTATGTGAACGATCATTACGGAAAAGTAGAACCATACAGTGACCAAAACGATTTACAGATCGAATTATCTCATGAAGATTCTGTAGTAGACAAGTATGCAGTTTACGATTACCTGGTAGATAAACTGGTATTTTACAATTATACCGGCGATTTCCTTACCAGTGTTATCGGGTATCATTATAATTACGGAGTTGAGTTCGACAGTCTGCGTTATGATGCCGCCGGAAATATGACTTACTTTTCTACTGAAGGAATAGGTTCTATCCGTAACGAATATTACATGGAGTATAACAAGTTTAATCAGGTTGTCAAAGTAACAAATCATTACAGTTCGGCTGGAAATACCGATGAAGAATCATATATCCATCCGGATATAGAGATTTTGAAATTTGAGTACAACACCAACGGGAATGTAATATCAAAATCCCGGTACCTGGAAGACGGAACCTGGTTGAAGTGTTCATTTAAACCTGTACTTGTTAATTGAAATGCCGGTTTACCTTTTCTTTATAACAACATACAGCAGTAGGAAACAAATAATAAAATGAAAAACAGTATCGTTTTAAGCAGCATCCTGGTTTTGATGAGTTCATGCATTATTGGGAAAGATGCACGGATCCTGAAAAAAACTACTAAAGAGTGGCGCGAATCACCTCTTGCTCTGAGCGCTTATCAGGATGCACCGATGGCGGGTGTTTTTTTATATCTCCGTGAGAACGGGAAGTTTGAACACACTTCGGAATTTTCAGGCATTAGATCGTTTAGTGCCGGAAATTGGGCAATTAATGGTGATACTATACAATTAACTTATTTCGACAGTAAGCAAAATATCATAAACCAGGAGAACGTGTTGCTCGATCGAGAAAAGTTGCAGCTATTCTTTTTAAAAGACAGTTCGTCTTTTCCCATGAGATGTACCTTTTTGTCCGACAAATTGAAATTATAAGGAATAGTTTTAAAATGAACTCCTATGTTTTTACCGTTTCAGTAGAGTGAATTTACGCGAAATCTGGTTTTTTTATTGTGTTAACAGTCTGATTGATTGAGTTAATTGCTTCCTAAACCCGAAAAGAGTGGTTACTTTCACCAAAAATTTTTACATGAAAAAAACACTACTTTTTACGCTTCTTTTAGTTTCGGCTTCGGCCTTTTCTCAGAAGAAACTTACGGCAAATGCCGCTCGTTATTACGACGAATCGGGAGTTCTAAACTGGACTGATTCTGCAACCTATGTGTATGCCGATTTCCAGGGATCTCTGTTGTCGAACGGACCTGTCTTCGGAATGGAAGAAGATATTTCACCTCTTTTCTGGTATTGGAGTACTCCTGATGCGGATTTTACAACTTCAACCAGTTTTTATGACGGTACACAAACTCAAACAAGTGCGAAATTATACAATGCATCGCACGCTGTAACTTCTAATACCACCGATGTTGGAACACGTGAAGTTTATACTTACACAGCTTCGGGAAAAATAGCTACTTATCGTTCCGAATACGACCTTTCCGGATCTTGGTTTGCCAACGACGGTGTAGATTATTTCTATGATGCATCGGATCGTTTAATTATTAAAAACACATTGAGCTATAATTCAGGAGTAGGTTATATCAGTGAAACCGATTCATTGCAATATATCGGAACAACAACAAATGTTGACAGAATGGTCGTGTTCAGTTCTACAGACGGAATTGCGTTTGATCCGCAAGTGCGCATCGAGTACACATTTTCAGGAAATACACCTGTAAGTTTCAATTATTATATCGATTATGACCAGGATTCGGGAACTCCGCTGGAATGGCTACTGGTGGGTAATTATAACTTTTCAGGTTCCAATTTGACAAATCTTATTGGACTATTGGTGGTTTCTGGCATTCCTACAACAACTGAAGCTGTTCGTATTGATTACACTTACGACGGATCGAACCGTTTAACGGCTGAAGAGCAATCAGGAACGCTTGGCCTTTACGGACATAATTATTACTATGATGCAGAAGGTTTTGTAACGCGTGTTACAACCCTCGACGAGAACATGGCCGGTGATGATGTTTATCCAAGCTTAGAGGAATACTTCTACTACCAAAGCACTGCTTCTCTGGAGCAAGCAGCGGAAATAGATTTCACTGTATTCCCCAATCCGTCAGCAGACTTGTTCAATATTGCATCTGACGATGAGATTAAATCTGTTGCGGTTTATTCATTGGACGGTAAAAAACTAATCGTTCAAAACGGAGGCAACTCTATGAATGCATCAGCTTTACCAAAAGGAAATTACTTGTTGGAAGTTGCTACCTCTAAAGGCGTTGCACGAAAAATGATCAGCAAAAACTAATCGCCGATAAAGTATTGAAAGCCGATTTAGCTGCCTTGGCGGACAAATCGGCTTTTTTTATATAATTTAAACCTTGCTTGTGAAAAGAGAATGAGAGAAGGGAAAGATCACTTTTCCTGAAAAAACTTTATTATGGCGAGAAAAATACACAGTACCCGGGCAAAGAAAATAATACCCGAGTTGAGTAAAGAATAGTGAAACAAGAATAGAATGTTCAGGTTTTTTCATACGGTGATGGAAGTTGTTGGTTGGCTGCAAATAGCTTTGTCTCCATCTCTCCTTGGATTGTTCATTGCTACTGTAGTTTATTTTTCAAATCCGTCAACAACAACTTTGATAGTAAGTTTGGTAATATTTATTTCCGGAATTATACTTGGTGTTTATTTTGCTACAAAAATATGGAAGACGAAAGGGACAGTTTGGTTTATGTCAAGAATTATGGCTACACCTGAATTGGATGGCAAAAAATGTGATTCTGAAGTCGATATTGAAGGTAAATCGGATTTGGCTTCGAAGAATAAACCCGATCAGGACCCATAATTATTTTGGTTTCATTTTAATCAACAGAGCAACTGACAGGTTTATCAAATTAAAAAGAAGGCGATGCGTTTATCATTTGTAATTATTTTACTTTCCTTAATTATCAATTCTTGCGGTACGAGTAATCTTAATTCCTATGATGATATCGGAAATAATTATATCGTCGAATATGAGTGTGAAGGACAATATGTACCGGTTTATCGTTCAACCGAAACCAATAAAAAACTGGAGGGTCCGGTTATTCGAAGTACAACGGGACTTTACGATTCAACGCTTCATTTTGAACTTATTTCGACATTCAAAAAAGGACTTCTTACCGGAAAGGATTCTATTTTCAGAGAAGGACAGCTCATTGAAGTAAGTACTTATCAAAACGGAATCAAACAAGGTTCTTCTGAAGAATTCAACAATTTGCTACTGACTGTTTCCAATTACGATCATGGCTTAATACACGGAAATCAGCAAACTTATTCTGCGGATGTATTGATCAAACAATCGAACTTCTTTCATGGAATAAAAAGTGGCAATGAGTTCAATTTTGATAGTTTGGGAAAAATTACCTTTTCAACTACGTACACATTCGATTCAACCCGAATTGTTTTGGAAGAATCAGATAGAGCGAAAGATATACAGCTTAAATCGACCGGAGACACCATGCGTATAGCTGATTACTTACGAATGTTGGATTGTAAAGGAACAATTACGGTTTCCCATAATTTGAGGAGCAGCCTGTCCGGAGATCCTTATTATGAAGAGATTTTCCATCCTTCGATCATTGAATCCGAAAACTGTGAAGATGAGGCATCATACGGCTATTATTACATTGTTGAAGAATATGGAGGCGATGGAATTGATCAGATTTGGCTGGATACCTGGATTGTTTACAAAGAACGATTTGATGTGGATTTTTATTATTGGAAAATAGAGGACAAATGAATGATAAAGACAGAATAATTCAGGCAATAACCAACTTTGTGAAAGGTGGAGATACCAGTAATGTGGAGTTATTAGACAAAGTACTTCATTCGGATTTTACAGTTTCGAGCAGTAAATTTATGGGAAAACCCGGAGTCATGATTATGGATAAACAGAAGTATCTTTCGAACATTCGGGAAGGTGTTTTTGGTGGATTACCGAGGAAGATGATTATTGAAAGTGTTGATCAAAACGATTCAATTGCCCTGGTGAAATTGCGTTTGGAAAGTGCAGAGAATTATTTTGTTTCTTATAATTCGCTGGTTTTGGATATGGATAATGAGTGGAAATTGATTCATAATCTGGCTGTTGTTGAAGCGAAGAAATAGCGCTTATCCGGATAAGAATTGACACATTTTAAGTTTACCCGGGTAAATGGTGGATAATCTTGCACTTATCCCCAAAACTATATTTAGGTCAAATTTATTCCAGCGAATATTGAAAAATTAAAATCATTTCCAAATCACTTCTGCTCAATGACCCCATTCTCAAATTGAGATCCACATTTTCTTTTGATATTGCATTTTCATTGTCTGGGGAAGGAAAATATAAATCTTTAACAGTGTGAAAAACGTATAAAAGATTACATTCGGGGGCAATTCCAGTATATTGAAAGCATATTTTTCACTTCAATACCGCATGTTAAATCGTAAGTTCACCGATGTTCGGATTGAGCCGGCATTGGCATATCTCTTTTTGATTGCCGGTTTCACAGCGCTTTCAGTATTCTTATTTTACAAAACAGTATTTGCAGAATATTTATACGTTGTTGTTGCATTAAGCTTATGCGGGATCCTTTCTGAAATTAAAAGAAACGAATTCATTAAAACAACCTTTAAAACCAGTGAATACAGACAAATCAGGATAGTCGAGAATTTGGTAGTTTCAGCACCGTTTGTCGTGTTTTTACTTTATAAACTGTTGTTCCTTCCCGCCGTTATTCTAATGGTAGCTTCGGTTCTTTTATCGCTGATTAAGATCAGAACGATTTTCAGTTTCACTATTCCAACACCGTTTTACAAAAAACCGTTTGAGTTTACAGTCGGATTCAGAAACACGTTTTATTTGTTTCCTGCGGTATACATTCTGGCTTGTATAGCCGTTTCGATCGATAATTTTAAGTTGGGAGTCTTCGCCATGATGTCGCTTTTTGTCATTTCATTAAGTTTTTATTCAAAACCCGAAGACGAATTTTACGTTTGGTCATTCAGTC
>CBFGMW010000047.1:0-10282 GCA_965649925.1 uncultured Fluviicola sp. | reverse complement strand
GAAGAACCGTTACCGTGAAAGGGCGTGTTATTAATCCGATAACCGGTGCAGGAATCCAGGATGCTGAAATGATCCTGCAACGCGGAACAGCGGGGCTACCTGGCGGAAACAAAACAGTGAAAAGTGTTCACACGGATGCTGAAGGAAATTTTGAACTGAATAAAAGCGGCTTCAGGACCTATACTGCATCTTGTAATCTTGACCCGGCTACCTATTACCACATTGGATGGCAGAAAGACGGAGAAACCATTTATCCTTCAATTCAAACAAAAGTGGGTAAAAAAATAGTGGCGGATTATTACGTCGTCCGTTACGGTAATTATCAATTAGTAATCAATAATATAAATTGTTTTGGACCAACCGATAGTATTATCTTGAATAGAACGAATCAAGTAAACTCCTTTTTACCCTACGAATGGGTAATTACTGGTTGTGGGGGTTATACCACCGCTACTCAGCAGATTCCGGAAGGGAATATTTATACAAGTTATCGGGTAGTTAAAAATGGTGTAAGCACAAATTACACTAAGGTATTCTTCGTCAATCCCTCAGTAACCAATACAGAAACAATTGACTATTAAATGAGATTTTCGTTATTAATTATACTATGCCTCATTACATCCTGCACCAAATTCGGAAGAACCGTTACCGTGAAAGGGCGTGTTATTAATCCGATAACCGGTGCAGGAATTCAGGATGCTGAAATGATCCTGCAACGCGGAAGAGCCGGGTTACCTGGCGGGAACAAAACAGTGAAAAATGTTCATACGGATGCTGAAGCCACTTCTATTACTTAAGCGTAACCCGAATCACCTCAATTCTTCTGTCGGAGACTATTTCGCAGCACAGCTCCATGTGGTTTAACTGAACACAATCATCTTTATCCGGAATGCTTTCCAACTGGTGCGTAACCAAACCACCCAATGTTTCATACGATTCTGATTCCGGCAGTTTGAGTCCGTAGGTTTTATTGAGATAATCAACATCTGCACGTGCGGAAAAACGATACGTTTTATCATCAATCTGCTCTTCCAGCCAGTCTTCACTGTCGTGTTCGTCTTCAATTTCCCCGAAAATCTGTTCAATAACATCTTCAATGGTTACGATCCCGGCCGTTCCGCCATATTCATCTACTACCACCGCAATACTCTGGCTGGTCTTGGTGAATTTTTCCAGCATTTCTTTCCCCGGCATTGCTTCAGGGATAAAAGATATGGGTCTCAGTAACTGGGTTAACGTTTCCGGTTCTTTAAACAATTCAAAAGAATGGACATAGCCAATGACATTATCTACGGTATCACGGTGTACCAATACTTTCGAAAGATGCGATTCAACAAACAGCTTATGCAGCTCCTGAATACTTGCGTTTACATCAATGGAAACTATTTCTGTTCGCGGGATCATACAATCGCGCGCTTTGATATGTGAAAAATCAAGTGCATTCTGAAGAATCTGCATTTCATTTCCCAGGTCAGCGCTTTCTTCCATCCGTTCGTTCATATCAGCAACAAAATGCTGCAGATCAGTACGCGAAAACACCTTTTGGTTCTTTGGAAGTTCTAACCCGAGTAATTTCAGAAAACTACTGCTTACCCCAACAATAGCTTTCGTGGGGAAAAACAAGATCCAGTACATTACGGCCATTGGGGTTGCTCCCAGTTTGAACAAGGTATTCGGATTAATCTGGAACAAAACTTTTGGCAGGAATTCAGCAATTGTCAAAACCACCAGGGTGGAAATAACAGTTTGAAGCAAGAGCAAAGAAAATGCCCCGGTGATTCCCCACGATTCAATAATCGGTTCCAGTAAATTGGCTGCATTCATACCAAATACTACCAGACCAATATTATTAACAAGAAGTAACGTGGCCAGAAAGTGACCTTCGTTCTTGTAGAAAAGCGCCAGTAAACTACCTGAATAAGAAGATTTGGAGATGTCTAATTCTACCTTGAGCCTGTTCGAAGAAACGTAAGCAATCTCCATTCCCGATGAAAACGCACAGAGAACGAGCATTGCAAGAATAATGACGACGGATGGTCCAAATGCTAAATTATGTCATTGAATTTTCAAAAAAGCCCGGATCACAAAACATCATTACCGATATCGTTTAGGTAATAAGCATTTTTGTAATTCAACTTTTCTATTGATTCATACGAGCGATTCAGCGCAATTTCCAGGTTTTTACCGTAAGAAGTTACTGCCAGTACACGACCACCGTTCGTTGTTACAACTGGGCCATCAGCAGCAGTTCCGGCATGAAAAACCAGGCTTTCCTGAACCAAATGGAATCCTTCAATAATGTCGCCTTTTTTATAATCGCCCGGGTATCCGCCGGCAACCATCATAACTGTACAGGCAGAACGTTCATCGAATTGAACATCACATTCAGAAAGTGTGTTTGTTGCAACACCCTCGAACAAATCCAGTAAATCTGATTTCAAACGCGGCATTACCACTTCAGTTTCCGGATCACCCATTCGGCAATTGTATTCAATTACGTACGGCTCTCCTTTTACATTGATGATTCCAACGAAAATAAATCCTTTGTACTCAATTCCTTCAGCTTTCAAACCTTTTACAGTAGGAATGATGATCTGGTTCTCGATCTTATCTTTAAAAGTGGCGTCACAGAACGGAACCGGGGAAATAGCACCCATTCCACCTGTGTTTAAACCGGTATCTCCTTCACCAATACGTTTGTAATCTTTGGCTTCAGGAAGAACTTTGTAGCTGTCGCCATCGGTTAGAACGAATACCGAGCATTCAATTCCTTTCAGGAACTGTTCAATTACCACCCGAGAAGAAGCATCACCAAATTTGGCATCTGCAAGCATGCTTTTCAGCTCTGCCTTGGCTTCTTTCAAATCTTCTATGATCAACACCCCTTTTCCGGCAGCCAATCCGTCGGCTTTCAGAACGTAAGGTGCTTTCAGTTTTTCAAGGAATGTATAACCTTCCTCAAGCGTATCTTTTGTAAACGTAGCATATTTCGCAGTTGGAATATTGTGACGCGCCATAAACGCTTTCGCGAAATCTTTACTACCTTCTAACTGAGCAGCAACTTTATTCGGGCCAATAACCGGAACTTTCTTCAATTGCTCATCTGCCAGGAAGAAATCGTGAATTCCGTTTACCAGCGGGTCTTCAGGACCAACAACTACCAGGCGGATCTCATTTTCAAGAACAAATGTTTTGATTTTCTCAAAATCATTCACTCCTATCGGAACGTTGGTTCCATGCTGGCGGGTACCTGCATTTCCGGGAGCAATATACAAGTGTTCCAGGTGAGAACTTTGAGCAATTTTCCAGGCTATAGCATGTTCTCTGCCTCCAGATCCCAACAATAAAACTTTCATACTAACAGTATTTTAAGATAGATTCGAAGAAACGTTTTCCATCTTCATTTGCCAAATTGGCGTCGGCAGCGCGTTCGGGATGAGGCATCATACCAAACACATTGCGTTTTTCATTACAGATCCCGGCAATATTATGCAAGGCTCCGTTCGGATTAGCTTCATCCGTTATTTCACCGGCTTCATTCACATAATGGAACAAAACCTGGTCATTATCCAAAATTGCTTTCATGGTTTCTTCAGGTGCATAAAAACGGCCTTCACCATGGGCAATCGGAATTTTATATGCTTTCGTTGTATCTAACCCTTTTGTAATAGCACTATTGGAAGTTGCCGGTTTCAAATAAACATTCTTACAAATGAATTTCTGAGTATTGTTGTGAAGCAGCGCTCCGGGCAACAATCCGGATTCAGTTAAGATCTGGAACCCGTTACAGATTCCCATCACATAACCTCCTTTATCTGCATGGTCCATTACGGCCGACATGATTGGTGACAATTTCGCGATAGCACCTGAACGCAGGTAATCTCCATAAGAGAATCCTCCGGGAAGCACCACGAAATCAACATTTTTAAGATCAGAATCTTTGTGCCAAAGACGTTCAACACTTTGATTCATTACGGTTTCAAGGACGTAGACCATGTCTTCATCACAATTAGAACCGGGGAAGGTAACTACACCAAATTTCATTTGAATAACTATAAGGACAAAAAAGCCCGTTTTGAATGCTTGCAAAGTTAGTCATTCACTTAGTTGAACCAACCAGCATGAATGAAAAATTTAATAACAGCCATTAAAAAAGTAAGGTAAAAGAACACTGTGGCCACTTGTTTCCAGAAGCGATGAATGAACGCAAACGTAAATAGGAAGCCAACAGGCACGAATACAAGGTTGAACCACTCTACCTGTTGATAAAAAATAAGATCAGAGGCGCCAAGTACAAGTGTTCCGAGTACCATCATTAAAATACTCCGGTTTATTTTCTTGAAACGAATAGAACTTTTCTGAACACGAACCCGCACACCAATGGAACTCAACAGAAGATTTACCAGCAATATAGCTCCCGATGCAATTAATACGACCTGCTCGTGCTGTACATAATTATTAAGCCGTAAAATGCGCAGCCCGATAGCATGACCAGAAAACCACCAAAGCATCAATCCGTTAAAAACTATGATCAATGTCCCCAATAAAAGTAAAACGGTTTCACGCAGCGAGAGTGATCTGTTCATTCTTACGCCAAGCCAGATGAAAGGCAAAAGTGCTGCTGCCTGCGGAAGTATTACTACAATCATCCCGGCAAATAACCCGATATTAAAAATCTGCTTTCCATTCCGTTCACCATTTTCGAGCAGGAAAAACAACCTGAAAATGAGCAGCATCAGTGTATGAACAATGAGTAAGCTGTTAAAGAAATAAAAGCTTTGACTAAACGACATGAACACCACATAAAAAAGTGATGGCGCATAATTATTCCGTTCAAGGAAATCGTGCTTATTGAATAGAAAATTCAGGAATACTGCATTGGTAAGCACAAAAACACTTGCTAAAACAGTGCTCAATGCATAAAAGGGGGCATCGTACTTCCCCAATAAACCGTAATTGATTTTCTGAAAAGGCAAGTGGTATTCAAAACCGATGTTCAGACCAACGAACAACGCAACAACAGGAATGAGCAATCCCAAAGCAAGCGGAGTGTTACCTAAAAATGGTCTTAAGATCATGGCACGAAATTAATGATAATTCCGACAATTACGTAGGGGCAGGTCGCGACCTGCCCCTACGTAAAAATTTAATATGTCTTTCAAAAAAACAATCTTCCGTTCACCCATTCCGGGTCAAGGACTGCGTTTTCCTTTCTGTAGAAATTCAATCCGGGTTCGTTCCATTCAAGAACTTGCCAATCCATGCGTTTAACGCCACGTTCTTTAGCAATTTCCACTACTTTTTGAAACAATTGAGATCCAATTCCATTTCGGCGGTTTTCTTCACGCACATAGAAATCTTCGAGGTATAAACACCGCCCCTTCCAGGTTGAGTAGGATGTATAAAACAACGCAAAGCCCACAACTTTTGAATCTTCTTCCACAACAATGGCGTCACAGATTTGGTCTTCAAACAAATCAATCCGCAGCTGCTCAACCGTATTGGTTACTTCATCCGGTGCGCGTTCGTAAACTGCCAGCTCAACGATTAATCCGTGAATAGCCGACTCATCTCCAACTTTTGCTGCTCGTATGTTCATTTTTACAATCCGCCTAAATTGAAGCGTAAACGAATACCTGTACTCAAGTTTCCTGTTTTGTACGATGTAGCGATCTTTGGTGTTGTGATAACCTGATCGTAATAGAACTGAAGAATCAGGTTGTTTGTTACGTTATAATCAACCGACGACTTAATAGAAACAACACGCTGACCCGCAGTAGCCTGATTTGTTCCTTCAACTACCTTACGAATAACAGTTAAGTTATCACGGAACGTGAAGTCAAAACGTAAATTCAAAGGATTCTCAGGTCGCGTTTGATTGATTTTGAAAGGGAAACGAACTTTTTCAAATTTATATCCTGTACCAATTACAATCTCGTTTCCTAATACTTCAGTAATCTGGTTATTATTCAAAGAAAGTGTAGCCGAACGGTCTTTCTTGATCTCAAACTTCGTGATCAATCCTTGTTTCTTGATATTCCATGTAGCATCGAAACCGATTAGCGGCGAGAAGCGCTCTGAAATAGTAACTGCCTGTACGTTGTTTGCTGCTATGAAATTGTCATTCAAATCGCGTGAGTTGTAGTTCCCGCTTGCATCAAGTGTAGAATTCAAATTCGATTGAACACCCGCCAAACTTACCGTTGAAGTATATCCATGACGAATTACAAAATTTTTCACTTTGTCTTTCATGAACGGGAACTTCGTCAAACCGTTATAATTAACAGTCCAGTTCGGTAATGGAAGCGATGCGAACGGATTCGTTGAACGTTCGTTGACACTGTTTGAAGTGTAAGAAGATAAGAACGCACCGATCAAAACATCCTGTTGTGTTTGTCCGTAACCGTTTGCGTAATCACCTATGGTCCCAACCGAATTGGGATTTCTCGTTCCAAAATAAGTAGATACTTCTTTTGTACGCTGCAGCAATGCGTCAAAATTAGGAGATGAATACCCTTCACCCATTTTCTCGAAAGCCGAGCCAATTGAAATTGTTGAATAGGTCAACGTAGCTGTTCTGTATAAACTTTGTGACTCAAATTGCTGCGACAAATCGTTGTAGCGATAGAAATCATTGGTGTTTTGAGTCATGTTTCTGTTCATCGAAAGATCAATCGTTAAATCTTTGATCGGCTCCAATGTTCCACGTCCGGTAAATGTTTGCGAATGCGTAACCGTATGCTGACGATTGATTGCTGAGTTCATTACCATCCAGCCGTTTGTAGACGCAACTTGTCCGACATTGTAGCCCGTTTCTCTACCGGTTACGGAATACGATTGCTGACCGAATAAGAAGCCGCCAAAATTAGACGCAAATGAAGGATTGAAACCGAGCACTCTGCTTTCCTGGTTGTAACCGGGAAGTAAAGTTCCGTCGGTTTGAGAGTATGTTGCGGAAAGATTGCGGACTGTCATCAATAATCTTCCTGCAAAACCAAGAACCGGGTTTACTTTTTCTTTTTCTTTCTCCTTGCGTCTCTGCAAACGATCATGTTTACGTTTTTCACGTTCCCACTTCCGTTTTTCCTTTGGAGTCATATCCTCAATTGGTTTCGGCGGTTTCAGCTCTGTTTTAGGAGCGTCTGGTTTCTTGGTAGAATCTGTACCTTTTCCATCGCTTTCATCCGTTGTTTTAGTAGGAATTTTGGCCCTTGTGGATCCGGATGTACTATTAATTCGCTTGAGGAACGGAACTTTATTATAAAGCGTCAGGAAACTCGCCTGTAACTGGCCATTGATTGTTCTGCTGTTCTGGATAATGTTTCCATACTCTTCCTGACCAAGAGGAGCTCGCTGCCAGTTGTAAGTGCCGCCGTACTTTACGTTTCCTGTTAAGAACGTAAGCACCGGAACCTTGTTAAACGGAACATTGTATGAAAACGAGTAATCATGCGTGTAATCCATTGTTTTACCCAATGTACCCAACTGGTTGAACACTGTGTCACGGAAAATGCGGTAACTATCCAGATCGTTCTTGCGATCTACCCGGCCATTCCCTTCATCGAAAATAGAACGGTTTGTTGCGTTGAAAGTGAATTTCAGGTTCTTCGTGAAGTCCCAGCCCAATTTGTAATTTCTGTTCCAGGTAAAGTTCTTAACGTAAACTGGTGTGTACTGGAATGCCGTTGCAGAAGTATCAATGGTATTTCGAATCTGCCGTTCATTGTACGTACGCATGATATCGTTATTGAAACTTACGTTCTTCGGCATCAATGAAATATTTGTCTCACGAATAAGCGACCACCAGGGACTCTTCTTCATAAACTTCACTTCCTTGAAAGGTTCATAGGGCTTAGCGGTAAACGTGTAAGCGTAGGCTACATTTCCTTTCCACTGTTTGGTACGGTCATAATTGGTATTGAAATCACGGTGAAGGTTCTCGCTGTATCCATAACCGAAAGTCCAGTTTGCCACATCGTAGAAACGCGGTTTCGCACCGGTAATATTAATTCGGACTCCCTGGAAATTGTATGATTTTCTTTCCGTATAATCCTGAGCAATACGGGCAACCGATCTGCGTGTTGCAGGATCATAAGCTTTCAGTTTAATATCCGGGTTGAACGGATCGTATTCCGGATTAATAATTCCAACAGAATATCCGTAGTAGAACGGCAATGTAATCTTAGATTTCGAACCAAAGAATTGCCCTAACTGGAATGTACTCTGATAGTCGTAACCTATTTTCTGGTTTCGCTGACGTTCCTGAACACGGCTGTCAACAGCTCCCCAGTTTACACCTGAATAATTACTCGATAAGCTTACCGTTGCAAAATCGGCAGCCTGAACCTGAAGCTGTGCAAGTGCAGCATCTCCACCGTCATCAACAAAATCCGTTAAACGCAATTCATTGATCCAAACCTGCGCACATTTTGACTGAGCATCATCCGGCCAGGAGTTTACTGCATTCACCGAAGGATTCCGGATACCAATCATGATCGTTTTTACTCCCTGAAGATTCGGACTTCCTTTTACCTTTATTAGGCGATCAGGATTATTCGGGTCCTGGATTACGTATTCAACATTTGAAGCAACTCCTGAGCCAGAAGAACCAGCCAAATCATTTCTGCGCATTTTGAGATCCAACAAGTCCTGGAAAACAATTTCCATATCATTGGAAGTTGGCCAAACACCTTCCGGTGACGATGTTCCCCAGGCAGTTTTGTAAATCGGTAACTCGTATTCGTAGTAATTATCAACGAAGTCTGTTCCTAAACGAACGAACAATGTCAAATCTTTATCATTCAACGTACCAGCTGTAATTTCTTCAGCGTGAACAAACATTTTCAATTTCTCATAAGTACGTACATCAAACTGTACATTTCTGTATGCAGCACGTGCATCACCATCCTGTAAATTACAAACATCCAAGGTCAATGATTGTTCATTCAACTGGCGCTGTACCGGTTGCGACGGATCAATTTCACGTGTAATTCCCGGAGGAATCTGGTAACCGATAGGCGATTTTTGAGCATTCTCCTCATAGTTTAATGCACCAATATTGAAAGAAGTCAAATCCGGATCCGGGAAACCACCATCACCGGGAGTGGAAAGATCATATAAATATGGTCTCCATTCTCCGCGGATGAATTCCAGTTTCGCAAAACGAACAATTACTTCTTCGTTAAACTCTTTCAGGAACATACGCATGAATCGGATTGAACGGAAATCGCGGATTCCATTCACTGATTTTTCAGGTTCGTGAATCGGAATTTTAAATTGATACCAGGTTTCTTGTTTTGTAGATCCTGCAACTGTAAATACCTGCTCGGAAACAATGTAGTTCTTTCCTACAACCATATCGCCCGGACGTAAACTCACATGATACTGAAAGTAAGCTTCAGATTCAGATAGGTTGTTATCCTGATTGATATCTTCGTTGTCAGGATAGATTGAATTCCCGGCCGGATACTTATCATCATTCATAGTATCAGACATGGATTGCGTTGGTGCATTCCCCTGATGGTTGTTGTATTTTTTATAGCGCTGAAGAATGTTCAATGCCTGATCATCATAATCGTCGTCACGGTAATAATTGTAATCATCACTTGAAGGATCCGCCAGCATTTTAGCTTTCGCTTCCGGAGTAAGTGTTCCGTTACCTTCAACCCATGCTACGTATTGAGTATAGCTTGTACGCTCTTCCTCGTCATTGTATCCGTCTAATCCAACATCCTGATTCACACGCGACTCAGATGTTTCATCCGCAAAGGCATTTACTACCATTTGCTGATTCGGAACTTCTGCCCACGGAGTGACATCTGTAGGATAATTTGCTCCGGCGAATGGCGGCATTCCGTTTTCAAAACTCTTACGGGAATCGGCCAAAACATCTTCTGAAACGTTCCCAAGGTTGAAATACAAATCGCCCCCGTTCATAAAGGTATTCGGGTTTTGTGCTTCCGCATCCACGTTGAACGGGTCGAGCATCCAGAATTGGATGTACTGTACGTTCGCCAGCTCGAAATCGTTTGTAGTTAACGCACGTTGAATCCCACCCCATCTGTCCTGTGGGTTTGTCCACGTTCCATCCGGGTTTACCGTGTTCGAAAAATCATAATTATACATTCCGCGCTCGGAAGGATAATAAGCTAAATCGAGTGTCTGGATGGTTGGAATAGATCCGTAAGGCAGGTTTTGATTCGGGAAAATATCTGATTGTGAAACCAGACGCATACGGCTATCACTCAACATTGCCTGATCATCTTTGATATGCTGAGGAGTT
>CBFGMW010000046.1:0-10309 GCA_965649925.1 uncultured Fluviicola sp. | reverse complement strand
AGTGCCACCTTTCCGGAAACAAAAAATAGTATGATTAGATGGCGCATGATTCAGATTTCAGATAGAAAACAACAACACTACTGCTTCGTATATTCCTCATCATTCACTTTCATGCGCCAGATTCCCTGGCTGTCCTGGTAAGGCTCGGTGTCAATGGTTACTGCGTAAGCACCGCTGGAAGAACCAAACTTTATGTGTGTGTGTGAAGTATTGATCACCGTTTTTCCCTGCTGCTGTGAAATACAATTGCATAACCTCGGAGCGCAACCGGTTACGTCGGTACAAGCGTAGTTGTAAATACCGTCTTTTCCGTCAATTACAATTTCAGAGGTAATAGTTTTCTCGTACAGGTCACTGTAAGCGGTTTCTGTGCGCCAAGTTCCTTCAAAATCCGGATTGTATTTGCTCAATGGTTTATCGCATGAACCTGTGATTGTAAAAATCCCAAGTGCTGCTATTAATAAGTAAAGACTCGTTTTCATACTTTTTGTGTTTGAAGTTCTTTTAAATGATCGCGTAATTTCGCCGCCTGGATAAAGTCAAGCTCTTTAGCTGCTTTCTCCATGGCTTTCTTGGTTAGCGCTATTGCTCTGTCCAGGTCTTCCGGTTTCAAATAAGCTGCCTGCGGTTCTGCAACCATTGAAATTTCCGGTGAGTATTCATCCAGTAATGAGCGGTAATCACCATCACCGTCTGCAACTTTTGTCGATTTCAGAATGGTTTCTGTAGATTTGTTCAAAGCCGTTGGAACCATTCCGTGTTCTTCATTATAGGCTATTTGCTGCGCGCGTCTGCGTTCTGTTTCTTCGATCGTTTTTCGCATCGATTCGGTCATCTTATCAGCGTACATGATTACCATTCCGTTCACGTTCCGTGCGGCACGACCAACAGTTTGTACCAGTGAGCGCACATTTCTCAGGAATCCTTCCTTATCTGCATCAATGATTGCTACTAAACTTACTTCGGGTAAATCCAATCCTTCACGCAGTAAGTTTACTCCGATAAGGACATCAAAATCACCGAGCCGCAGCTGGCGTAAAATTTCTACGCGCTCTATGGTGTCTACATCAGAGTGAATATAACGACAAGGAATTCCCAGTTTGTCCAAATATTTCTGAAGCTCTTCTGCCATGCGTTTTGTCAGCGTGGTTACCAGAGTTCGCTCGTTTCGTTCTATACGTAAGTGAATTTCTTCAATCAGGTCATCTACCTGGTTTAAACTCGGTCGTACTTCAATAATTGGGTCTAGCAATCCTGTCGGACGAATTAATTGTTCAACAACAACTCCTTCTGATTTTTCCAATTCGTATTCGGCCGGTGTTGCTGAAACGAAAACTACCTGGTGGATCATGTTCTCAAATTCTTCGAATTTCAACGGGCGATTATCCATGGCAGCCTGCAAACGGAATCCGAATTCAACCAGGTTGATTTTACGTGATCTGTCACCTCCGTACATTGCACGAATCTGGGGCATTGTTACGTGACTTTCGTCTACAATCAACAGAAAATCGTCAGGGAAATAATCAACCAAACAGAAAGGTCTTGTTCCCGGCATACGTTGGTCAAAGTAACGTGAATAGTTTTCAATTCCCGAACAATAACCTAATTCCCGCATCATTTCCATGTCGTAGCTGGTGCGTTCTTCCAAACGTTTTGCTTCAAGCGGTTTCCCGGATTTCCGGAAATTATCCACCTGGATAACCATGTCTTCGCCAATTTTCTCAATGGCCTGACGTGTATTGTCGGGACTTGAAACGAAGATGTTTGCCGGATAAATATTGATTTCTTTATAAGTGTCGATTACATCTGTGGTTTCCGGATCAATTGCCTTAATTGCTTCGATCTCATCGCCCCAGAATTCGATTCGCAAGGCGTAATCAGCATAGGCGAGGTAAATATCAACCGTATCTCCTTTTACCCTGAAATTTCCACGCTGTAAATCGGTTTCAGTTCTGGAGTACAGATTCTCCACTAAACGAAGCAGGAATTTATTACGCGAGATCTGCAGTCCCTGATGAATTTCAATAATCGATTTTGCAAATTCATTTGGGTTCCCGATACCGTAAATACAGGAAACCGAAGCGATAACGATCACATCTCTTCTTCCTGATAACAGGGATGATGTGGCAGACAAACGGAGTTTTTCAATTTCATCGTTGATCTGAAGATCCTTTTCGATATAAGTATCTGTTACAGGCAAATACGCTTCAGGTTGATAGTAATCGTAATAACTTACGAAATATTCAACGGCATTTTCAGGGAAGAATTGCTTGAATTCCCCGTATAGCTGAGCGGCAAGTGTTTTGTTGTGAGAAAGAATAAGCGTTGGTCGGCCGGTTTGCTGAATCACATTAGCCATGGTAAATGTTTTCCCGCTCCCGGTAACTCCAAGAAGTGTTTGAGCAGGAACTCCGCTTTCAAGTCCACTGACTAATTCTTTAATGGCTGTTGGTTGATCGCCTGTTGGGCTGAATTCAGAAACTAGTTTAAAATCCATAAAAACGCTTGTAAACAAAGATAAGGAATATTTTTCCACGTGACTTCGATACACTACGACTTAAAAATGGTGGCACTCAGTCGGACGTGGAAACTCTCAGTCTGCGACCAATAATTTTATCACAGATGGTTTTTGAATGGCACCAAAAAGTCGTGGTACTCAGTTTGGTGTGGAAGTTCACAATCCGGTAAGGGGAAGCCAGCCGTCAAACTAATCCTGTTCCGTCTGGAACGGTCGGGATTGTATCAAAGTTAGGCTGGAACCAAAAAAATCGATTTAGAAGTCGTTTTATCAATATCCATATACCTTATTTGTGGTATTGCCATCTGGAAATTGAGTATCTAGTTTTGCGCTATCTAAAATGAATCTAAATAAATATAAAAAATTAAAGATGAAAACAGGTATCGTAAAAATCAGTTTATGCTTATTGGCAAGTTCTGCTTTATTAATCGGATGTAAGAAAAAAGACAAGGATACAGAAACGCCGGCAGCAACTTACGATATTCCTGCAACCTATAATTTTGCAAATGCAGATACATTAGCTTCCAAGCAGCATATTGCTATGTTGGGAGAGATTACCAATTATATCAAAACAACTCATTCGGCAACTGCTGCTCCTGTTTTGGATGCTCAAAAACTAAAAGATATGTATGCTAACATCGGCGGGTATTTCTCTACTCCCGAGTTGAATGCCGGATTTAGCTTAAAAAGCAAAAGCCAATTGAGTTTCCAGGCAATGCTTGAATCTAATTTCGAAGGTGTTGTTCTTGCAAGTACAAACGCATCTGCTAATCCGACTGCAACAACAGCTTCTAACGGTGTTTCCGGAAAAATGATCAACGGTACACGTTACATTTTAGTAGATACTGCTGGTGTTGAGTACAAGGAATACGTAGAAAAAGGAATAATGAATGCAGTATTTTACTACCAGGCTGCTACCATATTGAACAATATTTCTACCTACGACAATACAGTTGTTACAAACGGAACTACTGCTCAGGAAAGAGCCTGGGATAATGCATTTGCTTATTTCGGAGTTCCAACTACATTTCCTGCAACAACAACAGGTTTGAAAAACTGGGGAAGCTACTGTAACTCGGTAAGTAATGCACTTGCAGGAAACACAAATAACGCATCCTCTTCATTGAATGCTACGATTATGAGAGCATGGATTTCAGGTCGTGCTGCAATCTCCAATAAGAACGATTCAAATCGTGATGCTGCGGTAGTAAACGTATTAAGTAACTGGGAAAAAGTAATTGCCGGCCGTTTCATTACTTATACTAAAGGTGCTTTAACAAACATTGCTGAGCCAGCTACTTTCCACCACAATTTGTCAGAAGGTGTTGGATTTATCAACGCTTTCCAGTACAATTCAAACAAATCTATTTCGAATTCAGATATTGATGTTTTGATGAGTTATTTCCAAACGAACGGATCTGTAAATCTTTACAACGTAACAGCGCAGGATTTGAATGCGGCAATTGCTAAAATGGCGGCAGTATTCAACCTCGATGCATCTGTGCTTTAAACGTTGCTGAAAAAATAATGATTGAAGTTAGTGGTCTGCAGTGGTGGATCACTAACTTTTATGGTTTTATCAACAGGAGTTCCGGCGATGGGTGCCGGAATGATGAAATTTTAAAAAAATGAAAAAACTGATCGCTTTTGCGTGTGTTGTTCTTGTAATTGTTTGTTGTAAAAAGAAGTCTTCAGACGAAGATAAAGTGGAGTTTAACAAACAGGCTATTATGGAAAATCTGGCAGACAATATCGTTTTGCCGGGTTATAACGAATTGGACTCCAAACTTTCCGGTTTTGAAAGCAGTTACAACGTTTTTTTGGCAGATCAATCGCCTGCTAATTTTACATTGCTTCAGGATTCCTGGAAAGAAACGTATGTTCAGTGGGAACGGTCTTTAATGTTTGAATTTGGTCCTGGCATGAATGAATTATTAAAGGTTTCCATGGGGTCTTTTCCAACAGACACTACGAAAATTCTGGACAATATTTCTTCGGGGAGCTATAACCTCGATCAAATTTCAAATTTCATTGCCCAGGGAATTCCTGCATTTGATTTCTTATTATACCGAACGAATGCAATCAGTTATTTCTCTGATTCCAATTATGCGCTGTATGGTTCGGATTTGATTGCCAAAATGAGACAGCATGTTACATCTGTCATTAACGGATGGAACAATGGCTATACTTCAATATTTAAAAATTCTACCGGAACAGAAGCTACAAGTGCCTTTTCCTTATTGGTAAACAGCTTCATGAAATCTTACGAAGAATGTAAATGGACGAAAATCGGAATCCCGATTGGTAATCAGAGTGCTGGAGAGGCCATGCCGCAATACATTGAAACGCGGCGTGCTAAAATTTCCTTTTTGTTAATGCGTGAAAACATTGCTGCGCTTCATCGTGTCTTTAAGGGCGACCAGATGAATGGCACAACTGGGGTTGGTTTTGATGATTATTTAATAGCTCTTGAAAGACAAGACCTGGTGAACACAATCAATTCGGAATTTGAAGGAATATTGAATCTGATTGATCAGCATACCTCTGATTTTGAATCAACATTGAACAATGATCCGGCAAGTTTACAGCAGTTGTACAACAAAATACATTATCTGACTGTGTACCTGAAAACAGATATGACTTCCGCTTTCGGAGTGCTAATTACTTACCAGGATAACGACGGCGATTAGATCGTAAGCGGTTTTGAATATTCAACTAATTTTGCACGGCTAAAACTAAAGCATTCTAATAATTCTCCGGATTTATCAAAAACATGAAGCAGTTTTCGATTTTGTTTATTTGTTTTTTCATCTCAATGACTTGCGGATATGCGCAAAGTTTGAAGGGGAAAATACTGGACGAGTCCAACGTTTCAATTCCGGGTGTAATTATTAGAAATTACACGAAAAACAAACAAGTCCTTACGGATAGCAAAGGCGCTTTTCAGATTCCGGCAAGTGTTGGTGATTCGATCAGAATCCATCTTCAGGGTTACGAAGCAGTTTCGTTCAAAGTTACCACTGATGATCTGAATCAGGAGTTTAAAAAAGAATTAACTGCTGTTTCAAATGAGCTGGACGATGTAATCATTGAATCTCAAAAACTGGAAAAATTCGATGTCGGTCGAATGCCCCTGATTCGCGGAACACAAATTACTACCGGAACAAACGCAGTAATCCAGGTGGAAAGTCTCAGCGGCGCAAAATCAACTGCAAACCCGCGCGAAATGTTTGCGAAGGTTCCCGGTTTGAATATTTTTGAAAACGACGGTGCTGGAATCCAGGTCGGAATCGGCGGTCGTGGATTAAGCCCGAACAGAACAGCCAATTTCAATACACGGCAAAACGGTTACGATATTAGTGCAGATGCCCTGGGTTATCCAGAAAGTTATTACACACCTCCGTTTGAAGCGTTAAAAGCAGTGGAGATTATCCGCGGTTCGGCTTCGCTGCAATACGGAACGCAGTTTGGCGGACTTTTGAATTTTGTCATTAAAGATGCCCCGGAAAACACTCCGTTCGAATTAACTTCACGTGTAACCGGCGGAAGTTATGGTTACAAAGGTCTTTTCAACCGGATTACCGGAACGAATAACCGTTTTTTTTACCAGTTTTATCACCAGTACAAAGAGGGCGACGGATATCGTGCGAATTCGGAATACAAGCAGCACCAGGCTTTTGCCCAGGTTGGTTATTATCTGAATGAGAACTGGAAAATGAAACTGGAATTCACACACATGAACTATCTGGCAAAACAGGCCGGTGGTTTAACTGATTACCAGTTTGAGGAAGATCCGCTTAGAAGTTACCGCAACCGGAACTGGTTTCGTGTAAATTGGAATATGCTGGCTTTTAAGTCGGAATACGAGATCTCGGAACGTGGAACCGTAGATGTTCGGGTGTTTGGAATGCAGTCGAGCAGAGAATCACTCGGTTTTTTGGGAAAAGTATCGCAGGCTGATCCAATGGGGAATCGCGATTTGATCCAGGGGGTTTTTGAAAATATCGGGGCCGAAGCGCGGTACTTACAACGGTTTTCGTTCAATAAAGAAAAAGAGCATTCTATTAAAGGAGCTTTTTTAGTGGGCTCCCGCTATTACAAAGGAAATACACAAAATAATCAGGGATCGGCTTCCAATGCTTCAGATGCCGATTTCCGCTTTTTACACCCGGATAATTTAGATAATTCATCGTTCGATTTCCCGTCGACCAATTTTTCGCTCTTCAATCAGAATATTTTCTTCCTCACTGATCGGCTGAACGTCAATTTTGGAGTTCGCTATGAATTTATCTCCAGCCAGGCGAACGGTTTTTACAAAAAGTACAACATTCATCCGTTTACCGGAGATACATTGGCGGTTTACACACTAACCGATTCAAATACCGTGGTACGGAATGTTCCGCTTTTTGGTGCCGGATTGAACTACAAAGTAGGAAAGTTCAGTTCCGCGTATGCAAACTACACCCAAAATTACCGCGCTATCAATTTCTCCGATATTCGTGTTGCCAATCCGAACATTGTGGTCGATTCAATGATGAAGGACGAGCGTGGCTATACCATAGAGCTTGGAATCCGCGGATTGCAAAAGCAGTTCTTTACTTATGATGTGGCACTTTTTGCGGTTTATTACGGGAACAAGATCGGACTGGCCCCGAAAGCCGGAACTACGCTTAAAGAACGTACCAATATCGGGAATGCACTAAATGTTGGAGTTGAAACGTTTGCAGAGATTGATCTGATTGGAATGGTAAATGACTCGGCGAAGCAGGGGTTGAATTTGTTTGTCAATTTCGCCTACATCAATGCAACGTATATTCAATCGAAAGAACCGAATTATGTTGGAAACAAAGTGGAATATGTGAGCCCTATTATTTTGAAAACCGGCTTGAAATACCGGATAGGGGAGTTTACCTCTCAAATTCAGTTTTCATATAATTCAGAGCAGTATTCCGATGCAACAAACGCGGTTGAACCTTCCGGAGATGCAGTTGTTGGTTTGGTTCCGTCTTATTTCGTATTCGATTTCTCCTGCAAGTACACCTTTTCAAAGAATTTCCAGTTGGAAGGCGGAGTCAATAACTTTACGAACCAATCCTACTTTACGCGTCGTGCAACAGCCTATCCGGGACCAGGTATTTTACCTTCAGACGGCCGAACATTCTATGTGACATTGCAGTATAAATTTGCGACGAAGAGAAAGTAGATCTGATAAGGATAGGGAAAATTAATCGAAGCTTTATTTTCGGAGATTGAAGCCCCGATTTTGATTTAAGATTATCTTTGCGAACAATTCAGGGCATTCGTCGATAAAACAGCATTATGATTCAAGAGTTTGAAAATTTTATTAAGATTCTAACCAACGATCCACTCCATGCTATTTTTCTAATTCTCGTTATTCTTCTATTGGAGATTGTTCTTTCATTTGACAATGCTGCTGTTTTGGCAACCATGGTAAAAGATTTACCTAAAAATCAACAGGATAAAGCATTGAAATACGGAATTCTGGGTGCCTATGTTTTTCGTGGAATAGCTTTGGTTTTAGTAGATTCTATTTTGAGAATCTGGTGGTTGAAACCAATTGGAGGAGCCTATTTATTGTACATGTGTATTGCTCACTTTGTGAAGAAAAGCAACGAAAATACTCCTCAGGAAAAACCAAAAGACGAACGGTTCATCTATAGATATACCATTGGTTTGTTTGGTGTTTTCTGGTCAACCGTAATTGCGGTAGAGTTCATGGACATTGTTTTTTCCATAGACAATATCTTCGCGGTTGTTTCCTTTTCAGATAATCTTGTCCTGGTTTGTCTTGGTGTATTCATTGGAATTCTGGCCATGCGTTACGTTGCGAAGTACTTCGTGGTTTTAATGGAGCGTTACCCGATCATGGAAACGAGCGCATTTGTAGTGATAGGATTACTGGGAGTGAAACTGTGTTTGGCACTGCTTGTCCATTTTAATCATGATCTGAAGTGGCTAGAATCCGATTCTACGGATTTCATCGTCTCTTGTATCACACTGGCTGTGTTTATTCTGCCGGTTGTGTTTCAGAATCTTACTTCGAATAAGAAATCGTGATAGTATCGAATAGCAGCAGCTAAACTGTCTTCTCCGCTCTCTCACGATCATCAAAAGCTCATAGGGAAAGTTATTCCCGTTCAAAAGTAAGCGTAAGATCTTCTGTACTTTGTCCATAAGTATTGACGGTGGAATTATAATATTTTAGCACCAGTTCCTTGTTCGATAACCTGTCAACAACAAGAACATCTTCACTGCCAACAATATCAAAACCGTTCAATACAAGCTGTGTTTTATTCTTTTTGGTATTATTCCAGGTCCAGATACTGGTTAGAATTTCATCGTATTCGGTACCCTGAACATCAGTAAGACATCGGAAAGAACCTCCTTTTTTAATCTCAAGTGTCATGTGGTAATCCGGCTGTTCCAGTTCACCGTTACTGTAAAGATTTGTTCCATCGTATGTATAAACTGTAGTATTCAACGGAGCGTTTAAACCGAAAGCCGAAGAGTAAGTTATTTCCAGGTCTTTAAGCACCCATTTCTGCTGAATGCGTTTGTCGCGAGACTTTAACGACAGAAAAGGATCGTTTTCACCTTTTTTACATCCAAAAAGAATAAAGGATGCAGCGAGAGTTATGAGAAGTGTTTTCATTTTTTAGTAAATTTCTTTTCCAGGTACATTTTCTGGAAGTTGCTACCTCCCATATCCGGGTCTGCAATTTCTTCAATAATCACCAATTCTTTGTTGGTGAGTCTGGTGATCCGGTAAAAGTAAGCGGTTGATTGCGGAAAGAACAAGCCGCTTTTTTTCTTATCGGAATCGAACCAATTCCATGTCTCCTTGCGTATTGTGGTGGTTCCGTCAGAAATGGTTGTGAATTCAGCGGTATTATCTTTTGAGAGAATCATTTGCTGGCTGTACTGATAACTATCTACGGTGGAACCATCTGTGGTTTCTGTCATGGTAGTTCCGTCAAATGATGAACCGTATTCATTGAACCGATAGGTCATTGACTTTAGTTCCCATGTTCCGGTAATTCGCTTATTTCTTGATCTTAAAGATAAGAACGGATCATCTTCTCCTTTTTTGCATGCACACAGGATGAAAAATGACAGGATGAAAAAGAGGTAAGATTTCATTGCTTTGTCAGGCTTAAATATGAATAGTATTTGCTGGTGTTAGATCCGTCTTGTTCGATATAACTTACCTCCAGTACCATTTCCTTCGACGTCAGCCTGTTTACTTTAAACTGACCAGCGTTCAGAATATGAAGACCGGATTTCTTCTTGTTATCATCCGTCCATACCCAATTGAACTTTACGCTGCCGGATTCGCCGTCAACCGATTCGGTTAAGCTTCCCGCTCCGCCTTTTTCAAACGTGTAATAAAGGCTGTAAGGATATTCATCTTCCAAAACACCGTCTTCGTAATGACGGTAAGTGCCTTGTTCAAAGACAATACTATCATACTCCGTAAAATGCCGGTATTCTTCAACTTTCCATTCACCTTTCAATCGCGCGTCACGACTTCTTAACGACAGGAAGTTATCATCCTTTCCTTTTTTACAGCTCAATAAAACAAACAGAATGGCAAAAACGGTGGTTAATCTTATCATAGGGTTAAATTGTTCAGGCGAAGTTAGGAATTTCTTTTCAAAGGGAGCAAACGGGCCGGATTTAGAGTCGATCTCTACGTCTCTAGAACGTGTTGAAAACATTTTAGAGTCAATCTTCACGGTTTTAGAATGCGTCTTCACAGTTTTAGAACCG
>CBFGMW010000045.1:0-10521 GCA_965649925.1 uncultured Fluviicola sp. | reverse complement strand
GGTTGATAAGCAAATGTGTCGCTTTGCCAGATAATGAAATTTCCTGTTTTTTGCATTTGGGCGTTCCACCCAAGTGAGACCCGCATTTTTTCTATGGATTTCGGTCGCCAGTACAGTGTTCCGTTGATTCTTCCCCGGTTTTCTACTTCACCCTGACGGTAGCCGCCCGATCCATAATATGCTCCTCCCAGGTTCAAACCAAACCTCCCGAATTGCTGACTGAACGCTAAATCGGCTTGCTGATACGTTGGGCTTTTCGACCACCATTTTAAGCTTTCCCGCTTCGGATCGGAATAAATACCGTTCTGGACCTTAGCTGAAAACTGAGGTTCAAGCGAGGGTTCTTTTTCAATTAAAGAAACAATTCCGTTTAGGGCGCCTGAACCGTAAAGTACCGAGGCCGCTCCTTTAATTACTTCGATCTGAGAAGCCTGCTCGATTGGAATGGAATTGAACTTTGCATCACCGGCATCACCGGAAAGCAGCGGAACTTCATTCCAGAGAATCAACACACGACTTCCTGCGCCATAAGAGAAACCGCTTCCTCCGCGAATGCTCACCTGTCCGTCCATAGTATAAGCGCCCGGCGCCTGGTCGATAGCCTGTTCCAGATCTGTAATCCCTTTATTTTTTAATAGACTTGCATCAAGAATCTCGATGGAAACCGGAATCTCTTCAATGTTTTGTTTACGGCGCGATGCGGCTATAACCACCGGACCTATTTGATTAATCCCACCTTCTAACGATGAGGTAAGCGGGATTTTGACGAATTCAAGGGTGGTTATCTGAATGGTATCGGTTATGTAATCTTCAGCAATAACAACTATTTGCAGCGGGAGCGTTGGGTTTTTGACGGTGAAAAAACCGTTTTCGTCTGAAATCACACCCGTTGATACACTTGTTTTAATAGTTGCAAATGTAACTCCCTGGTTGTTTTTCGAATCCAATACTTGCCCTGAAAGATCCTGTGAAAAAAGGGCATACGGCAGCAGGGCAAGCAAAAGCAATAGTATTTTCATTCGAGTTAGTCTGTAGAATTTGTTGCCAAAGTACCATAATTTTTGAATTGTAAGTGGAGGGAGTACTTTGAAATTGACTGCGAGCATAGAAAAAAAGCCGTAAATTTTACTTTTTCCACTTGGATTGAAATGATAATTCTGCGTATATTCAATAGGAAAACGACCTCACATTTTGGATTACAGCACACAACATCAGCAAATAGCGCTTACCCTGCTCAGTGGAATCGGAAGTAAACGCGCTCGTATCATTGTCTCTTATTTTAATGATCTGGAGGAGTTTTTCAGTGATAAGAAGCTCAACATTTCCAAGCTCCCTGGAATTACAGAAACAATGATTTCCTGGAAGCAGCGAAAGGCCGTTTTAGACCAGGCAGATGAAATTATTGAACAAACCGCGAAATTGGGCGGAGAGATCATGTTTTTCACTGATTCGAATTATCCCAAAAAACTCAGGCAATGTGAAGATGCGCCACTGGTGCTGTATTCGAAAGGAAACCTTAATTGGAATATCCGGCGCTCCGTTGCGGTTGTGGGCACGCGTAAGATGACACACTACGGAAGAGAACTTACAGAAGAACTCATTGAGGGTTTAAAGAATATGGATGTGGTAGTTGTTTCCGGTATGGCTTATGGAGTGGACGTATGTGCACACAAACAAGCATTGAGGAACAACCTGGAAACCTGGGGAGTTTTAGGACACGGACTGGATAAGCTGTATCCGGGAGAGCACCGGAAAGTGTCTCAGGAAATGATAGAGCGGGGCGGGCTGATCAGTGAGTTTATTCCCGGAATGGATATAGAACCAGGGAATTTTCCGATGAGAAACAGGATAGTTGCCGGATTAACGGATGCTACAATAGTGGTGGAGAGTGGGATTTCCGGCGGTTCTATGATTACCGCAAACCTCGCCCGGGATTATCACCGGGAGGTCTTTGCTTTTCCGGGCGATGTAAAAAAAGAATCTTCTGCCGGCTGTTTGAAACTTATTCGCGATAACACCGCATCATTAATACAATCTAGCGCTGATTTTTTGGAATCTATGGACTGGGAACCCGCCAAAGAAACACTGGCGCAAACTCGTCTGTTCCTAAATCTGGGCCCGGAAGAAGAACGGGTAGTTCATTGTCTGCAGGAGAAAAAAGAGTTGAGTATTGATATTCTTGGCATACTGGCCAGGCTTCCGGTACATGAACTTTCCTCACTGCTGTTGGAATTGGAATTCAAAGGATTAATTCGATCTCTACCCGGAAAGCGGTATTCTCTTGTGTAGAAATTCACAAAATATCCTCATACGGACAATAAGTTTCATGCGTGATTTCTTAACTTTAGGAAAATTTTTAAACCATGAAGTTAAAATTACTTGTTGTTGGTACGTGTTTATCACTATCAGCATTTGCCCAAACAGTAACCAATGCAACCGACAGTAAATACGCGTTCTCTAAAGTGTACAGGCTGGACAACACACCTGTTGAAAGCCAGGGAAACACAGGAACATGCTGGAGTTTTTCCTCTTTGTCTTTCTTCGAATCGGAGTTGATCCGTTTAGGAGTTAAGAATCCTTCCACGCTTTCAGAAATGTTTATTGTGCGTAAGGCATACGAAGCGAAAGCAGATAAATTCATCCGCATGGATGGGAAGATCAATTTTGGAGAAGGTGGTGCGTTCCATGATATTCCTTATGTTATTCAACGTTACGGAATTGTTCCGAAAGAAATTTACACCGGCTTGCCAAAAGGAGACGTTGCATACAATCACGCTGAATTGTTCTCAGTTTTGGAAACATTCATGAACAGCATTTTGGCAGAAGTTCAAAAAGGAAAAGGAATTGGAACGGAATGGAAAGTTGCTTTCAACGGAATTCTGGATGCTTATTTAGGACCTGATGTAACTACGTTTAAATTCAACGGGAAAGACTACACACCAAAAACATACGCCGAGTCTCTTGGTTTAAAAATGGGTGAATATGTTTCGGTTACTTCATTTACAAATGATCCGTTTTACAAAACATGCGAATTGGCTATTCCTGACAACTGGGCTTTTGGCGACAGCTACAATGTTCCGATGGAAGATATGGTTGCAGCTACTGAGAACGCTTTGAAAGCAGGTTACACAGTTGCCTGGGGAGCTGATGTAAGCGAAAAAGGATTTAGCTTCAAGAACGGTATTGCAATTGTTCCGGAAGATGAAAGTACTATTCAAATCCAGGGGAAAGACAACCGTAACTTCAGTAATTCGGGAGCAGAACGCAGTTCCAACGCGTTTTTAGAGCCGGTTAAAGAGAAAGTAATTACCCAGGAATTACGTCAAACAGGTTATGATGAAAAAGTAACTACTGACGACCATGGAATGCACATTGTTGGAATGTACAAAGATCAAAACGGTACCCGATTCTTCCTGGTTAAGAACTCATGGGGAACAGATAATTTACCTGAGGGTTATCTTTATGTGTCTGAAAACTACTTCCGTTTGAAAACAATCAACATTTATTTACATAAAGATGCTCTTAATAAAGACATAAAATCGAAATTAAATATGTAACTTAGATCTGCTACAAGTACACTATTTACTGATTTTTATGGATAGATTAACACCTGCGGAAGAAAAAGTTATGCTCAAACTTTGGAGTTTGGAGAAAGCGGCAGTAAAGGATATAGTTGAACTATATACCGATCCTAAACCGGCTTACAACACAGTTTCTACAATTGTTCGAATTTTGGAACGAAAGAAATTTATTAAGCACAAAGCGGTAGGAAGGGGCTATATTTACCTGCCAAAAATCGAAAAACAGCAGTACCGGGATTTTCTTGCGGATCATTTGTTGAAAGACTATTTCGACGGTAATCGAAATGATGTTTTGTCTTTTTACAATAGTAACGTTTCGCTGAGCGAGATTTTATAGTTTAAGAAGAACTAAGAATCAAACCCCGACTTTCAGTAATAATACTAAAGTCGGGGTTTTGTATTTTATACCGGTCACATTTCTGTTGATTGGAGCGTAACGGCTTAAATGACCTTCTGATAACAAGCGGTTTTTTTGTCGCCGCTTTTTACGATGATTCCATTGGAAACTCCGCTTTTTAAATCACGGCTTGCGGTTGCCGTCGACAGATCGGTGAAATGGTTCATGTAGTCTTTTCTTGTGAATGTGTCAGTTCGATTTTCGAGAAATAGTTCCAAACGGTCGGTTTCACTTAATCTTTTCTGAGAAAGCTGCAGCAGTTCTGATAATGAAGCGTCGATTATGCCGAGCATGTAAATAATAAACCGGGTAGATTTACCCTCTTTATCGCAATCAGAAAGTGCTTTGTAGTATGCATCCTGATTTTGTGAGATCAGTGTTTCAAAAGGTAAAGAACCAAAAACCGGGTATTCACTCATTAGAATCAACGTTTGCCATAAACGGCCCATTCTCCCGTTTCCGTCCATGAAAGGATGAATAAATTCCATTTCGTAATGAAAGACACAGCTTTTAATCAAAGTAAGTTCTGTTTTGTCTTTCAGGTAGCGAAACAAATCGGCCATTAAATACGGAACATTTTCTGCGGGAGGAGCAAGGTGGGCAACTTCAGATCCCTTCACAATTCCGACAGGTTTGTTTCTATATTTCCCGGAGGTTTCAACGAGACTTTTCATGAGTAATTTATGTGCTTTCAGAAAGTCTTTTCTGATTGGAAATTGAATGTGTGTATGTTTTTGTATACCTCCAGCACGTTCAGTACTTCCAGAATGTCTTTCTCCGGAACAACAATGCGTTTGTTCTCCAGAATTGCGGTGATCTGTTCTTCACTGAGCGTGTTTCCTTCAATAGCCAATGAAGAATGAATGGTTCTTATCTGATTCTGCTTACGGAGTTTCGGATTGGATTTCACCAGGTATTTTGCATTCACCGCTCCGATCTTTTCAGAAACCGAACGAATAAGCTGGAGTATCTCAGAAGTTATTTCGTACGGAGACCTCATGTGTTTATAGTATCATTTGATAGTATCAAATGTACGAAAACGAATCATTTTCCGAAATTATCAGATAATAAACCCCAGCAGACGAATAATCGAATGACTCTTTTTGTTTGTTTCGGACAGCGTATTCTTGCTTCATGAAAAACACATTCGTACATCATCCGCTTATCTTGTTTGCAATTCTATTGTTATCTGTTGGACTAATAAGTCATTGTATCGATTCCGAATCTAAAAGTATTGCTGCAAACAAACGGATCAATGAGCAATCGGGTTCAAATGAGACAAAAGTTTGGGGGAGAGAACCATTTATTGATACGCTGCACGTTTTTATTGACTCAACGCAATTCGGAAGAAAGAACAGAACCAGGCTGGAATATCGTGTTATTACTACGGAAAGGGAGACGGTTGCAAATATTAAGCTTTATTCGCTTCAGGAAAAAAAGGAAAGTTTGATGGATGAATTAACGGTTCACGATGTATCGACCATTTTTTCATCGCAAAAGCTAGCAGACTACAATGCCGACGGATTCAAAGATTTACTTTTTCATTCTGCAGAGGCGGCGCGCGGTGCAAACGACATTCAAACTCTGGTGATTTTCGATCCGAAACGAACAAAACTCGTTTGGGTAAGGAACTCCGAATCTTTTCCGAATATGCGGTACAACGCCAAACTTCGGTGTATTGATGCGTGGAGTGTTTACGGCGGAGAAATGACACATTTCCTGCGTTTGAAAGGAGATAGCCTGGTTGAATTTGCTTCGGTGGAACATTACGACCACCGGATTGTTGCAGAGGTTATCGATTCGAAAGGAAATCAACGCGAGCTTAAAAACATCAGTGAAAAAGAGATGGCTTGTGACTTTTGCCGATTCGTGAATTATGATCCTATAGAAGTACTCGAATAAGAAGTTCGTAGTCTAACCAACCGCCTGGATCATCCGGCAAACAAAAATCCTGGCTTCGTTTAGAGGTCAGGATTTCTTTTTAGCATGTTTTCTAAAATCTTAATTATCGTGAATGGATTTCAGAGCCACTTTCGCGATTTCGTTGTTCGAAATGGTTGTTTCCTGTGCATCAATCAATTCCAGTAAAAGCTGTGCCGCTGCTTCCGAATCACCTTTTTCGTGCAGGATCATGGCTTTGTTGATGAGTAAGATTCCTTTTGTTTCCTGATCCGGGCTGCCGGCCAGACCCTGCTCAATGGAATGAAGTTTTTCTTCCAGGTCGTTTTGCAGGTAAGCGAGTTCTTTCCAGGCCGGAGCGAAGGTTGGAACATTATCAACGATGCGTTTGGCGATGGCGTATTTTTTCTCCGGTTCTTCGGTCCATTCTATCTGCATAAAGAACGTATACAAACCTTCCGGGAAAGCTCCGCTCAATTCTCCTTCCAGGGAATAAACGGCGGTTTTGGTTGTGAAAAACCCATCGGGTTCCAATGCGTCTGTCTCTTTATAGTATTTGAGTGCATTCGGGAAATCGCCCATGAGCAAATAGGTAAAAGCCAGATCGTAAACCGGGTAGGCCCACAAGGGTTCAAGTTTCATGGCTTCTTCCAGCTTTTCGATAGCCATCGGATAGTTTCCGGCTTGTCCCGCTTCGCGCGCTGCTAAATGTAATAAATTGGCTTTCTCCTTGTTTGAACCTGGTTCCATAATTATAGCGTCAATTGGTCTTTGAAGGTATGATATTAGCTAAATATTTCCACTTTTTTCCACTTTTGGAACCGGAATTTATTGAAAAACCAATCTTATTTCGGGTTCTGATCGTCTAAAGTATACAAGCAATAAATGAACAGGTATTGAGCCGCTGTTCCGTTCGTTTGTTTTCCCATGGCATTCAGAATTTGCGCAGTAATTTCTTCTGAATCATCTCCTTCATCCTGACTCCAATTGTCGACAAGCGGTTTAAACGCTGCATACAATTCTTTCAATAATTTGTCAGATTTCGGGTTTGCTTTGATAAATGCTTCGGAGACAGGAATTCTTCCGAGCTGGATGAGGTATGCAATAGTTTGGTCGCTTTTCCCAACAGGATTAGACTCCAGTAACGCTAAATCTTCTTTCGGAAAGATGTCGATTTGCTTGTTTACGGATTCGGCAAACTTTGCTGCAAAGGCTTCCGGATCGGTATTGCTTTGAGCGTAGTTTACAACTGTTTGAAACAGGAAAAATAGAATGAGCAGTTTTTTCATGGCTCGTGAATTTACAAGAATTAAGCCAGACAAACAATCCGACATAGGCTATGTAACCATTACTACCGAGCGACCTTTTTGGTAAGATTACTTTTTCGCAGCCAGAGTGTACTTGTGTTTTTTATGATGTGGGGAAGGCGGAAAAGACGCGGGCAAGGTGAAAATGAACCGCAGAGATGCAAAGAACGCAAAGTGTCTGGCTAGCCAGACAAACAGCTTGGCATCACTAATTTTGGTATAAAAAAGACTGTAAAATGATAAGTAAAAATATACCTCTGCGTTCTTCCTTCCCTGTCTGCCGACAGGCAGGTTTGCGGTTTTTATATTTCCTTTTACCCGTTTCGCATCGTAAGCTACTTTCTTCGGGTAAACGCATCTCTGATAACCTGCGGATCGTATTCGAAGTATTCCAGGTCCATGCGATGGGCTAAGTTTTGAGTGATTTCCGTGGCGGTTGATTTACTTTCAAATTTGGTAAGTTCTTTCTTGTTTCTGTAATTGATGTTCAGCAGGCAGATTGAACTGTAATAATCAGTGTAGGTAGCAGAATGTGTAGATCGTGAGTATGCTGTTACAGTATTTTTGGTAGGAATAACGGCAATAAAATGATGTTTCTCGTAACTATAGCTTTTACCAATTTTGATGAATCCGAAGTAGCGGGTGTATTCCGTTATTTTCTTTTCTTCCGGATCGATCTCGGTTCCGTAATCGGTAAAGCAGATAAACGTCCCGAGGAGAAACAAAATCCCTCCGATAATTGGTTGGAATATAAAAGCTATCAGCGAAATACCCACAAAGGCATACCCAATCATGATTGCGTTTGGAGGGAAGACTTTTCCGTTATTATAATGAAGACTTACAGGCGTGTCAAGTGTTTGACTCATAAATGATTTAATTGTAAAAGCTGAAGGTAGCAGAACTTTCAATCTGCTTGCAGCACAGCATAACTATTTTGGTAAGTTTAACAATCCGACAGTTGAATTATCGCTTCAGTTCTTTAATTCTCATTAATACCTGTTCTAATTCAGCGGCCTTCTTAGTCCCAATCAGCAGTTTCTTACCATTCGTAAATTCAAGCTGTAAACCTTGTTTCCCGGAGATGTTATAGGCTTTACCGTGTCCAGATATGCTGTAACGCAATCCCCAGCCGCCGTATTCTGCCAGCGGTGAATATTGCCGAACATGAGCACTCGCCAGTTGGTCCCAGGAGAATTGCCGGAATTTAAAATGCAGCGGAAAGAACCGGACTGCAATTCCATCAGTGGAAATTTTTGTCTCCAGATTCGATAAAAGCAGGAGTAATGTTACACCAACGGTTACGCCGCCGAGAATGAGCAGCTCGGTATTCCCGATTGGTTTGTCGCTAAAAGTGTTGCCAAGCAGAACCTGCCAGATAATATCAAAAATGATCAATCCGTTTACAGTGAGGAGGATTAGCCAAAGCCACCATTGTTTGAAGTATTGTTTTTCGGAGAAGAGAATGGGGGAGTTCATAGAAGTGAATTTGTACTATTAAATTACTGAAAATTTGGATACAGGCTGCTTAGAATTCGTTGTTTTTTTGGGGTTGAGTCGGCCCTCCCCCTTTATCCCCCACCAAGGGGGAAACCCGATAGTAGTTCCGTTACAAGAGTGTTGCCTTAATTAATATATGAAATGTCGTGATTCTTGGGTGATGATTAGTGCTTCCCCCTTTGGAGGGGGACCGAGGGGGAGGACATACCCGGATTTGAATAGAATTAGTTACGAAAAAACGCCGATCCTTTTCAGAACCGGCGCTGTCATTTGAGGTATCGGGGAATTACTGGGCAGAACCATTCTCCTGCCCGTTGGGTTTTGTGCCTGTACCTGTGCTGTTTCCGATGATCTTTCTTGCACCGCGGTAGGTTTTGAAGAATGCGCTGTCGGTGGCCTTGTAGAAACTCATAAACCGGTCGAGGCGATCAATGAGCAGGCGGTTGATCTGCTTCTCGAGTTCCCTGATCTCGCTGGTTTCAGTGGCGCGTTCTACAATTGCGTGGCGCACACTGTTCTTGTAGTTTTCGAGCTGGGCTGCCTTGTCTTTGAACTGCTGGATCTTTTCCGGGGTAACACCCATTATCCCCAGTTCGGATTCATAGGTTTCCAGGTCTTCGATCAGGTTAATGCTTAGGATTTCGAGACGATCGGCAGACAGAGAAGCCACTTTGCTTTTAGATTCTTTGTGACGTTCACGTAAAGCCAGGTTGTTTGTTTCTACAGCGTAGAGGAACAGCGCTTTTTTCAGGATGCTCAGTTCTTCTGTAAAATCTTTCAGGTACGCCTGCTTTTCGATCTGGATTCCCTGCGTAAGTGTACTCTGCAGATTCAGCTTGTTTTGAAGAGTGTTTAGTAAACCTTGTACCTGATCTACTACAGTTGCCATTCCCTGAACTCCGTTCCATGCGGGCTGGTGATCGTTTACCACGGCGAGTACATTCTGGTACATCTTGATGTGGTTTAATGTTGACTGTTTCATGTTAAGTTATTTTCAGACTTTAACGCAAAGCTGTATTTGGAAATTGTGTTAACACACTGTACTACAGTTGTTAACGAGCGTTAAATCGGGGATTTTATTGAGCAAAACACATCATTTATTGAGCAAAACCCGCATTTCAATTAGCAAAAAAAAGCACGTCCGGAAGCACATAAAGGTCTGCACACGACCACATAAGGGTGTGTCGACGATGACCTAAGGGTGTGATGATGGCCACCTAAGGGTGTGTCGATCACCACATAAGGGTGCGTTGATGGTGACATAAGGGTGTGACGATTCAGACATAAGGGTATGAAGGAAGACACATAAGGGTATAACTAATGAGAACAAGGGTTAAATAGAGGATCACCTAAAGGTATGACGATAGCCACATAAGGGTGCGATGATGGTCACCTAAGGGTGTGTTGATGGTGACATAAGGGTGTGATGGTAATGACCTAAGGGTATGACGATGACCGCATAAGGGTGCGACGATGAGTAGGTAAATGGAAGCGGGAGAGGTTAACGGGTTATTGTTTTGTTTTTTTTGGGAGCGTTTATTGGTTGGGAGGGGGTGAATACGGTTTAGGGATGGGTTACGGGGGTTTTTATGCCGCTTATGAATGTTTCCCTTTGGAAATTATTAAATTCTATTGGAATCATTGTACCTCAACATTCGATGAATTTTCCTTGGAATGAATGCCAATTTTTTTCAGATATCAGTATTCAACTTAGCCCATCAAAAAGCAATACTCTAAGTTAGAGTGTATTCCGATATATAATCTAGATCTGGCTGTATTATTGGAATGATTTCTCGAAAGTTTGAATTTTTCTCGAATGCTAAAATTAAATTTCTTTCAA
>CBFGMW010000044.1:0-10705 GCA_965649925.1 uncultured Fluviicola sp. | reverse complement strand
TGCCATTTGAAAAATGGGTCAGATCAATTCCGTATAACAACGAATATTCTTTTGAAAAACGCCATTTTCCGGTCATTCCAAGACAAATTAATGCATTGAAATGTGTGCTGATTGCATCATTCTTCGGGTTGAGTTCCTGATCAAAAACTTTGGTTACGTAACCCAGTCCACAGCCCATCTTATATGAAAGGTAATTATTTGAATTGCGCCAAACGGGAATTTCAATAAAACCATACGCTCCGAAACCATAACCCAAATACTCACGGTTACCGGCATTTGAACCATAAAAAGTAACTCCAACAACAGGACTTCTATAAGCTTCGCCCCAGGTTTTGGATGCATATAATCGTTTACCAATACTGACTTCTCCACAAAAGATGCGGTCTTTTGGCAAATGGCCCATAGTGCCTCTATGAGCTGCTAAGAATCCCGTTTTTGCTCTAAAACCAAGACACCATTCATCCGAAATCGAATCTTGTGACCAGAGCATGCCCGGAAATAAAATGAGTAGGCAAATTCGAAACATGAGCAAATTTACATCTTTATCCGTTGTATTTTTGCTTCATGACGAACAAAAAAAACGAAACTATATCTTCGGACCCACGATTGGCAGCTTTCGAGCGCCTGCTGACTATCATGGACGACTTACGGGCAAAATGCCCATGGGATATGAAGCAAACATTTGAAACATTACGACACTTAACGATAGAAGAAACCTATGAACTTGGTGATGCAATTGTTCAGGAAGACCTTCAGGCTATCAAAGGAGAAATCGGCGATTTGTTCCTGCACATGGTTTTTTACTGCAAATTGGGCGAAGAACAGGGAGCATTTGATGTAACAACTGTTTTAAATGCCATTTGCGATAAACTGGTTTTCCGTCACCCCCACATTTATAGTGACACAAAAGCAGAAACAGAAGCAGAAGTAAAAGCCAACTGGGAAAAATTAAAACTCAAAGAAGGTAAAAAAAGTGTTCTGGAGGGAGTTCCAAGCGGATTAGCTTCATTGGTTAAAGCAATGAGAATCCAGGAAAAAGTACGCGGTATAGGTTTCGACTGGGACAATGCAGAACAAGTAAAAGAAAAACTTGAGGAAGAGCAGAACGAATTAGATGAGGCCATTTCAACCGGTGATCAGACACACATCGAAGAAGAATTCGGAGACGTTTTATTTGCTTTGGTAAATTATTCCCGGTTCATTGATGTGAACCCCGATACTGCACTTTCGAAAGCAAACAACAAGTTTATTACCCGGTTCAAATTAATGGAAGAACTTGTTGCCAAAGAAAACAAACAGCTGAGTGACATGCAGTTAGCAGAAATGGATATTTACTGGGATCGGGCAAAGCTAATCTTAAGACAGGAGAAAGATTCATGACTAAGTTTTAACGTAAACAAACTACCGTACAATCAACAAAACTACCGTTTATTCAAATCGTTGTTAAATTAATTGTTAACTGGAGTTAAAAGATTAAATTCGTTCCTCCATACTAATACTCTTTCAGTTAAAACTATATGAAGATCAAACTTATATTCCTTTTTTCCTTGTTCAGTATCTCATTTGGGTTCTCCCAGGAACATATCGTACGCGGCTATTTATTCGACGATGATAATGGAGAAGCAGTTCCGTTCGAGCAGGTAATATTGATTCCAACAAATAAATCACAAGCAATTTTAGGAGCCTCTGCAGCGGTTGATGGGTTATTCTCCATTGCTAAAGTACCGATGGGAACTTATTTACTTCGGGTTGCAAGTTCAGAATACGCAGTTTACGAAAAAGAAGTGGTGGTTTCTCAACCGAAAGGAATTACTGAGATTACGATTAATCTTGTTGTTCCTGACAAAAACAAGTTGGGTGAAGTTGTCATTTCGGGTGAATTACATGCAAAAGCTACTGAAGTTTTGATGTCTCAGGTGAAATTTGATAAACACGGTGTTGAACGAGTTCCATCGGTGGGTGGTGAAAATGATGTTGTGGCAGCATTTTCGGTAACTCCGGGTGTTGTTACTACCGGTGACCAGGGTGGACAATTATATGTTCGTGGTGGTACACCAATTCAAAATAAAGTTTTACTGGATGGTATGACCATTTACAATCCGTTCCATACAATCGGGTTTTTCTCAATCTTCGAAACGGAATTAATTCAGAACGTAGATATTTATACCGGAGGTTTTGACGCAAAATATGGGGGAAGAATTTCATCCGTAATGGACATTACCTACAGAGACGGAAACAAAAAACAACTGGGAGGCAAAGTCTCGTTATCACCTTTCTTAGGAAAATTAGTTTTGGAAGGCCCGGTTTACAAATCAAAATCAGGCAGAGGAGGCGGATCGTTTATCTTTTCCGGAAAGCACTCCTTATTGGATTATACATCAAAATCACTATACAGAGGCGTAAACAACGGGAACGGCTTGCCTTACAATTTCACTGATTTATATGGTAAAGTAACACTCTCATCCGGACAAGGATCTAAATTTTCGTTCTTCGGATTCCACAACAACGATAATACAGAGTATTACGGTGTTGCCAATTTAGGATTTACGCAAGGCGGCGGCGGAATGAACTTTACATTGGTTCCGAATGGTTCCCCAACTATTATCAGAGGCCACATGAATGTTTCCAATTACAAAACAACATTCCAGGAAACAGCAAACTACGAGCGCTTCAGTTCTATTCAGGGTGCCGACCTTGGTTTCGATTTTACTTACTTTTTGAAAGCTGACGGAAGAATTGATTACGGATTGAACATGAACGTGTTCGCTACAAACTTCGTTACAT
This sequence comes from uncultured Fluviicola sp., assembly GCA_965649925.1. Classification (GTDB taxonomy): domain Bacteria; phylum Bacteroidota; class Bacteroidia; order Flavobacteriales_D; family Crocinitomicaceae; genus Fluviicola. The sequence goes on along the minus strand of CBFGMW010000044.1, from coordinate 7,921 downwards.
ACAATGAAGCTGCTTCTAAAATTGAAGCACGAAACAATAGTACAGAAATCGGTGCCTACATCAATTACAAGTATGTAAATCCTCGTTTTGTAATACAACCGGGGCTTCGTGTTCAGGCCTATGCTTCATTAGGAACTATTTCTGTAGAACCAAGAATCGGAATCAAATACAATGCTACTGACAGACTTCGTTTGAAACTTTCCGGAGGGCGTTACACTCAAAACTTTACTTCAGCTTCTTCAGACAGAGATGTTGTAAACTTGTTTAACGGGCTTTTAAGTGCGCCTACAAATGTTCAGCAAGAATTCATTACAGAATTCGGAAAAGTTAAAAACCCGAAGAACGGATTGCAAATTTCCTATCATGCAATTGTTGGTACCGAATACGATTTAACTTCAAACCTGAGCCTGAATGTGGAGCTATACTACAAATATTTCCCTCAGCTAAGTAACATCAATACATTCAAAATTTACGAGGATATCTCTGATTTTGCTGATAAAGATGATATTGAAAAGAAAGATTTCCTTATTGAATCGGGGCAGACTTACGGAGCCGATTTATTGCTGAAATACAACAAAGGGCGTTTATTCCTTTGGGGAGTTTATTCATACGGTCACTCTACACGCTGGAACGGTTTTGAAACATACTACCCCGTTTTCGACAGAAGACACAACGTGAATCTTGTTGGTTCGTATTTATTCGGAGCAAAGAAAACGCTGGAATTAAATATGCGCTGGAATATCGGTTCAGGATTGCCTTATACACCAACAAGCGGTTTTTACCAATCAGAAAGCTTCAGCGATGGTGCTACAACAGATATCACGCAAACTAACTCAACAGGTTACGGGTTAATTTTCGGCGACTTTAACGGTCAGCGTTTACCTTATTACCACCGTTTAGATATTACCATTAAAAAACGTTTCGTATTCGGTAATAAAACGGAAATGGAATTAGTTGGAAGTGTTACCAACGCCTACAACAGAAAGAATATTTTCTACGTGAATCGCGTAACAAACGAAATAGTTTACCAATTCCCGATCATGCCAAGTTTCGGCTTGAGTTACAAATTCTAACAGAAATTCAAAATAATGAAAGGCTTCACATGGGTGAAGCCTTTTTTTATTCAATAAATTGAAGTTTGTTTTAAAGTAGTTATATTTACGACGCAACCCTAAACGATTTTTTCGTTTATAAGTTGAATACTACTAAAAACTACAACTATGTACTACGACTTTTTCAATCTGAAGAAGAATTTGAGACTCACCCTGTGCTTTCTCGCTTTTTCTTTTTCCGGTGCAGTTTCATGTCATGCACAAAGTAACCAGGAACAAATTACACAGCTCTTGTCACAAAGAGAAGTTCTGTTAAATGAATCCTCAAGCACCTTAGAGGTAGACAAGGAATTATTTAACCTGGGTTATCGTCCGAAAGCAGCAGTAACCATTGTAGGCAACGGGTTTACTTTCCCGCTCTTCTTACCAGTTTCTCCTAATAAACAAGCTGTTATGGAAAGCCGGATCAAAAGTGTTTGTCCGTTTCTGCTTACCCTTCAAATAAATGAACAAGATCAAAGCATCATTGCACAATTATCGGAAGCACCCACTCCGGCAATGATCAGAGACATTATTATTCACTTTGGATTTGAAGAGTATGAAAACAATTAAAATCAAATTTTTAGGAGTAGTAATTGCTTTATTATGCTCCTTTTCGGCACACAACCAGTGTAATACGAACACATCCATCTGTACGCCCGGAACGGCAGGTCCGTTTAACTTTGTAAGTCCCGGTCCTTATGTGAGCTCATGTCTCGATTTCTGGGGACCGAATATGGGATACATTATTCTTCACATTACATCGAGCGGACCGTTAAACATGTTAATCGACGGAAATTCATCCTCAGGTTTTCTTGACGTAGCCGTATTCAATATTCCTGCCGGACAGTCACCATGTACAGCGATTCAAAATACTGCAAACGAAATTGGATGTAATTATGCCAGTGCGGCAAGTGGATGTAATCAATTTGGTAATGCTTTCCCCTGCACATCATCAGTTCCCGCCCCGAATGTTACCGCAGGACAAGAAATTATGATCGTAGTAGAAAACTGGAGTGGTTCTTCAAGTAGTTTCACCATGTCGCTCGGACCTGCTCCCGGTGCTCAAACCGGCCCTCCAAATCCGGCAATTACACCGGTTGGGCCATTTTGTGTCACAGGAGGTACAACGCAGTTAATCGCTGCTGATATGGGTGGAACATGGACCGGACCAGGTGTTTCATCAACCGGAGTGTTCAATCCTGCCACTGCCGGAATTGGAACTCATACAATCAATTATTCAGTTGGTGTTGCTCCATGTAATGCTGCTTCATCTACAACTATTACCGTAACAAATGCAACTGTAACACCGCCACCTGCACAAACTATCTGTGCCGGAGGAAGTGCAACGCTTACCGCTTCAGGAGCCACAAATTATACATGGAGTCCAAGTGCTACCTTGAACACCAACAATGGTGCTACCGTTATTGCAACACCGTCGGTAACCACAACTTATACAGTTACCGGCACTACGGGAAGCTGCTCGAGTTCCGCAACAGTTACCGTAACCGTGGGTTCCTCGCCTACAGTGGTAGCCGAACCGAATATTACGGTTTGCGCAGGAGCAATAGTTCCGCTGAACACGTTCACAAGTAGTCCCGCGGGTGCCAGCTTCAACTGGACCAATAACAATACAGCAACCGGCTGTGCAGGATCCGGCAGCACGAATATTCCGGCGTTTACAGCAACAAACAATACTTCAGCTGCCATAAGCAGTACTATTTCTGTTACTCCGAATATCGGAACATGCGTTGGACCTGCTTCCAATTTTACAATTACTGTAAATCCTTCGCCAACAATTAATCCGCTGGCGAATCAAACCTATTGTGCCGGAGATCCTGCACCTGTAACAACAGTTACGGCAGTCCCTCCTACCGCAACTGTTACCTGGACCAATTCCAATACAAATGTTGGTTTAGGTGCATCCGGAAATGGAAACGTTAGTGCGTTTACGGCTACTAACAGCGCAGGAGGAAGTATTACAGGAACCGTAACACTTACACCAACTTTTGCATCTTGTACCGGACCTGCACAAACGTATACAATTACAGTAGGCTCAACACCAAACGTAAATGCTGTCAGCAATATTTCGGTTTGTAACGGTTCAACTGTTAACGTACCTGCATTTACCGGTTCAGTACCCGGAACTTCTTATGCCTGGACAAATTCAAATCCGGCAATCGGACTAAGTGCATCGGGTAACGGAGACATTACAGCGTTCACAGGTTCAAATGCCGGAACAACTCCAGTTACAGGAACAATTACCGTTACACCGTCTATAGGAACATGTGTTGGAACTCCAATAACGTTTGATATTACGATAAACCCAAGCCCTTCTGTTACCGTTGGAAGCAATTCACCTATTTGTGAAGGACAAACACTGAACTTAACAGCTAATGGCCCTGCGGGTGCAACTTATAGCTGGACCGGTCCGAATTCTTTTTCTTCGAATCTTCAAAATCCTTCTATAAACTCGGTGACAGCTGCTGCTAACGGAACTTACAACGTAACTGTTACAACATTCAGCTGTACAGTTTCAGCATCGTTAACGGTCGTTATTAATCCGGGATCAGCACCAACAATTACTCCTGTAAGTGCACTGTGTCAGAATGCCGGCGCCATAAACCTTGTTGCAAGTGTTGCCGGAGGTGTTTGGAGTGGTCCGGGAATTACAAATGGTGCTACCGGACAATTCTCGCCATCCTCTGCTACAGTCGGAAGCAATGTGATAACATACACTTTAAGTTCAGGTTGCAGTGTTCCGTCAACCACAACTATTACTGTCAATCCGGTTCCTGTTGTTCAGTTCTCAACTTCAACTACTGTTGGCTGTGAACCGTTAACAGCTGTATTAACTGATAACTCCGTACCACCAAGCTCTTCTGTAACATGGGATTTCGGAGACGGAACAACTTCCAATCAAACCGGAAACATCAATCATACATTTATGAACGCCGGTTGTTACACAGTCAGTTTGACAAGTACTTCAAACGGATGTACTTCAAGTGCTTCACAACCAAATTTCATTTGTGTGATACCTTATGCCGATGCAAGCTTCTCTGTTGATGATCAGACATTAACAATTATGAATTCATCGGTTGCAACTTTCAACAGTTCCACAAATGCTTCGATTTATCATTGGGACTTTGGCGACGGAGCAACCTCATCAGCGGAGAACGGAAGTCATAATTACCCTTCAGAGCCAGGAAGTTATTCAATCATGTTAGTAGCGAATAATGCCGGTAACTGTCCGGATACAGCCTGGGTGACGATTGTGATAGAAACAGAAACTATTTTCTACGTTCCGAATGCGTTTACGCCAGACGGAGACGAGCATAATAACGTATTCCTGCCAATATTCACATCCGGATTCGATCCTCAGAATTACAACTTTACTGTTTATAACAGATGGGGAGAAGTTTTGTTCGAAAGCAACAACCATGAATTTGGCTGGGATGGTATTTATCACGATCAGCTATGCAAAGAAGGAACATACATGTGGACGATCTGGTATAAGACAGATAATTCGGATAAAAAAGTAACAAAACAGGGACATTTCTCCCTGATCAAATAGAACTATTTTAAAATATTTATAAAACCCGCTGGTCACTGAGCATAGTCGAAGTGCAGCGGGTTTTGTTTTTATTCCTCTTTTCCGGACAGGAAAGATGCGGGAGAGAGTGTAGAACTATCGAGAGAGCTTGTAGGACCCCCGGTGAGGTCATTGAACATTCCATCTCAAAACTCCAGTCTCAATTAGTTGGGACGTGATGCATAGCGTACCAACTAATTATCTCCGCCTACCTTTTAATAAGCGGGTCAAATGTCTCATGCTCCATTTTCAATACCTGTGTTTTCGGAACAGTCACACGAACCAGTTTGTTTCCTTTCTTCACAACTTTGAATCCGGCATAACTGGCAACATCTTCAATGTTCATACTCATAGAATACCAGGTTTCCGGTTCTTCCGAGTTGGCTGCATGTTTTTCATTTTCCAGCAAAAAACTAAATGATTTTGTAGCATAAAGTACTGAATCGTCAATTACATTGGTATACAACTCCATTATGCGGTTCATGGTTACAGCACGAGCTGTAGCTGTATCTATAAACGATTCAACCGGTTCATTTAAGAACATATAGGAGTATTCTCCACTTGTGTTTATAAGCTTGCACCCGTTTTTTTTGAGATAGTCTTTACGGTACTCGTAATTAACCCTATGGATGGAAGTCTCGAACATGCCCGGATCATACTTATTGGCAAAAGCTTTTTCCTTAGCAGTCAGGGGCCTTACAGGACATTCGGATGAGCCGGGAATGCAGCTGTAGATGATTGATCCAAAAAACATCAATAGAAATAGCGCACGGTATCGGTTAAGGGTTTTCATAGTAAGTATATTTTTCTGTGTTGGATACGAAAATAAGATTATTCCATAAACCGGCTTTGAGTTGCACAATTATCCCCTGAACATTCCTTTGGGGCCTTCTGGCTTAGTGATAGTTATTCACATATTTAACCACGAATTCCTCAATGCTCACGAGCTTTTACGTGTCGGTGTGGGTGCTATGCATCTCTGGATTTTACTATGTTTCTATGTGTTAAATTCCTGTCCCAACTGAGTTACATCCTGATCCACTCACCGAACAACTTGGTTTGCAAATGTGTGAGTGTTTCCAGTTTATCAAAACTGTAGTCAACATAAAAAGGGCGCTGAACTTCAGGCAAATGCAATTCTTTCAGCATTCCCGCACGCTGCACCATCAATACTTTTTGTACATCGTCGAAATGATTGAGCCAGTTATCCAATTCGCCGTTTACCACGTGATTATTCACTGCAATGATTTCATCTTCCAGCATCAAACCGCCAATTTCGGCAGGACTTCCCGGATAAATTGCTTTTACAATAAACGTATGTCCGTTTGGAAGTGCTTTCAGGCCTAATCTTCCCTGCGCATATTTTTTAGATGCTTCGTGCTGCAGTTCAAGCCCTATGGTTTCAAAAGCTTCGGTTAAGATAGATTCGAAAGGGTTTGTTCCGTAAACATAATTATCTAAAAGCGTATTCATTTCGTCGCCGCCAAGATCCGTAAGCACAGATCTGAAATCTTCCTCAGAAACGCCTTTCCCCTGTAGCGCGTAGTTGAAATACAAACGCTTCATGAATTCATCTAAACCGTATTTTCCGTTTGAGAAGCTGAGCAGTTTGACATCCATTACAAAAGCCAGCAAACAGCCTTCCACATAAATAGAAACCTTTCTTCCCGGAGCTCCCGGAGTATAACCGTCGAGCCAGGTGTCGAATGATGAATCGGCAACGGAATAATTGAAGCGTCCGAAATTGTCGAAATGTTTCTGCAATTGAGCCGACAATTCTCTTACATAATCTTTCCAGGAAAACACACCCGATTTCAGCAGGTGTAAATCGCCCATGTATGTTGTAATTCCTTCGCATAAATAACCCAGTTTCGAATAATTCTCTTTCTGGTAATTGTATGGAAACATCTCAATCGGGCGAATCGCTTTCACATTCCATGTATGATACAATTCATGCGAACTAACACCAAGCAAATCATCGTACCCCTCTGTGAAAACGCTGTAACTCGGTCCAAGCAGAATAACCGTTGATTTTTGATGCTCGACACCATGATAAGCTTTGTAAGGAACAATCTGGTTCAGAAAATGGTACTCCTTAACCGGGAATTCCAAAAAAGAGTTGATCTGCGTTTCGGTAAACTTCTTAAAATCGCCAATAATCTTTTCCCATGGAACTGTAGAAAGTCCGTTAAACCAAATATGAAAGGTAGTTCCGCCAACTTCATAACTGTTATGAAGTAAATTGGCTGAACAAATGAATGGCGAATCGGCAAGCTCATGAAAAGAAGCAGCTGTAAATGCTGTACTTCCCTCCTTTTCCATCGAAGTGGCTACTTCCCAGTTTTCATGAATATCCAGGTTGATCTTACATGGTGCGTCTTCTTTTCCTTCCACATAAACACAACAGTTTACCGGATTAACATACAGTTGCTCTTTATTTAAAAAACTGGACCCTGCATTCAATTCCGCAGCAAAATAACTGTATTCAACTTTAAAACTCTTCGTGTCTCCATTCTGAATAATCCACGAAGAGGAATCTCTTTTTTCAAAATGCAGCTGCTTTCCGTTGGGACCAAAAACTTTGAACCGTTTTACATTCTTCGCAAAATTCCCTAACTCATATCTGCCCGGGCGCCATTTCGAGAGGCAAATAACGGTAGTATCAGAATCGGCATGGATCTCAACTGAGAACTGAATATATTGCTGTGTTGGATTTAGAATTGAAACGTTGTAAACAGTCATTCTTTTTTTCTTCAAAATTAGTAGAAAAAGTGAGGTAGTTAAAAACATAGCATCATAGTTATCACATAGCCGCATAGTTTGTTTCATCCGTTTTAGAATAGGATAATAGTGATAAGTCTTTGATTGATCTTTCATGACTTTTGGTAGAATGACTGTTCTTTCTATGGCTATGTGATTCCATGTTTTCTATGTGACTGTGTGTTTTACTAAAAGAGATGTTTTTGCTTTCTCTCCTACCAAGGAAATGATTACATTCGCAACGGAAAATTAAGATTTAAGCATATGAATTACGATATCATCGTTATTGGAAGCGGACCTGGTGGCTATGTTGCAGCAATCAGAGCGTCCCAATTGGGTTTAAAAACAGCTGTTGTAGAACGCGATTCTCTTGGTGGAATTTGTTTGAACTGGGGTTGTATTCCTACAAAAGCGTTATTAAAAAGCGCCAATGTTTTTGAATACCTGACACATGCTGCAGACTACGGAATTACGGTAA